>CAZWIU010000047.1:0-31189 GCA_964634105.1 uncultured Bacteroidales bacterium
GTTCGGGTCTTGCACCCTATAGAACAATGGCATGCATAGCGCACATAAAAAAGCCGCTTTTCAGCGGCCTAATCAATCAATTCAATTCCATTAACTCTCATACTCCTTAAGAATATCTTTAATCATTTCAGGCGCCACACGCCCATATGTTTTGTCCCCTACCATTACTACCGGCGCCAGACCGCAGGCGCCCACGCAACGCAGGCAGTTGATCGAGAATTTGCCATCGGGAGTGGTTTCGCCCACCTCTATTTTCAGGGTCTTTTTCAGTTCCTCCAGTACTTTCTCGGCACCACGCACATAGCAGGCAGTACCAGTACAAATTGAGATGGGATGTTTTCCCTTCGGCAACATTGTGAAGAAGCTGTAAAAGGTAACTACACCATATACTTTGGCAACAGGCACATTCAATTCCTGAGCTACTACTTCCTGCACTTCAGCCGGCAGGTAACCGAAATTTCCCTGCACTTTATGGAGCACATTAATAAGTTCGCCTCCCTTGTTATCAAACGATTTGCATATATCGCGGATCTTATCAACCTGTTCTTTTTTAAGTTCTACTTTTATTCTTGACATAATCGATAAATTTAGTATTTAACACTTCGAAACTCTTCTACAGACTACTTCATATAGATGATCTTCTTTCTTCGGTCGACATAATGGGTATGCAGCAAATGATGTGCTTTCTCGCTCATCGGCTTGCCAAGAAATTCCTCGTATAGTTTAATGATATGAGGATTTTCGTGCGATTTACGCAAGGTTTTTCCTTTGTCCTCTTTGTAAATAGCTTCCATTCTTTTCTTAATAATGCTCAGATCGCCATGATGCAAAGGTTGACCGCCTCCTCCGATACAACCACCCGGACAGGCCATAATTTCAATGGCATGGAATTCACTCTTTCCGGCCCTCACATCCTCGAGTAATTTACGGGCATTCCCCAATCCGTGTGCTATTCCGATCTTCAACATGAACCCGTTAAAGTCGACTTCGGCATGGCGGATACCATCCATTCCGCGAAGCTGCTCAAAATCAACTTTCTCAAGCTTCTTTCCGGTATATAATTCATAGGCTGTACGAACAGCTGCTTCGATCACACCTCCGGTGGTTCCGAAAATAACTCCTGCTCCGGTTGATTCGCCCAGGGGAGCATCAAATTCTTCGTCCGGCATTTCCCTGAGGTCCATGTTGGCCCGCTTAATGAGATGTGCCAATTCACGGGTTGAGATCGAATAATCCACATCGGGATTACCGTCGACTTTAAATTCGTCGCGCTGGCATTCATACTTCTTTGCCAGGCAGGGCATTATCGATACGACTATAAGGTCTTCGCGTTTTACCTTTATTTTATCAGCGAAATAAGTCTTGGCAATAGCCCCGAACATCTGTTGCGGTGATCGGGCGGTAGACGGAACATCGAGCAGATCGGTAAACTGCTGCTCGAAGAAGTTCACCCATCCCGGACAACACGATGTAAGGATAGGGAGTTTAACCGTTTTGTCTCCTTTCAGATGACGCGAAAGACGATCCAGCAATTCTGTTCCTTCCTCCATAATAGTAAGGTCGGCAGCAAAATCGGTGTCAAATATATACTTAAATCCCAACCGGCGTAATGCAGCGACCATCTTTCCCGTAACCAGGGTACCTGGTTCGAGTCCAAATTCCTCACCCAGCGCTGCGCGAACCGCAGGAGCTGTCTGAACAATGACAGTTTTCGCAGGATTGGATAGATCCTCGATCAGTTTATTGGTATGGTCAACTTCAGTAAGAGCCCCTGTAGGACATACCGCAACACATTGTCCGCAATAGGTACAGGGAGAATCTTCCAGTTCCATCTCGAAAGCCGGAGCTACTACCGACATAAAACCACGGTTTATAGCTGACAGTGCACCGACAGTCTGGAATTCATTACACATCGTTTCGCAACGTCGGCACATAATACACTTATCCATTTCACGGATAATAGATGGTGAAAAGTCAGTCCGGTAAGTCGACATAGCCGCGATATCCTGGTTGGGAATATTACGAATACCAAGCCTGATAGCCATATTCTGCAGGTCGCAATTACCCGACTTAGGGCAGATTAGGCAATCTTTCGGATGATCGGAAAGGATAAGCTCCATAACAGTTTTCCGCGCATTCAGTACACGGATGGAATGCGTTTTCACCACCATGCCGGGGGCTACTTCTGTTGAACAGGAAGGGGCCAATGTTCTGCGGCCTTCCACTTCTACCGAGCAGATACGACACCCGCCAGGTTTATGTTCTATGTTAAGGTCAGGCAGATCCATATAACAAAGTACCGGAATATCGATACCCAGTTTTTTTGCTGCCTTATATATTGTTGTTCCTGCAGGAACTTCAACAGTTTTATTATCTATTGTCAGTTTAATATTTTCCATTTCTACTTCTCTCCTTATTTAACGATTACTGCATTGAATTTACAACGGTCCATACATGCGCCGCACTTGATACAAAGTGCCGGATCAATAACATGTAACTGCTTACGTTCTCCCGTGATGGCTCCAACAGGGCAGGCTCTAGCACAGGCAGTACAACCTACACAGTTCTCTTCGACAATAAAATAGGTCATGAGTGCTTTGCAGACGCCAGAAGGGCACTTTTTATCAATGATATGAGCTTCATATTCATGCCTGAAATTATTCAATACAGACAATACAGGATTTGGAGCCGACTGGCCAAGCATACAAAGGGATGTTTCCTTAATAACCTGTCCAAGATTTATCAGCCGGTCGATATCTTCCCTGACACCGTTCCCTTTAACGATCTTTTCGATAAGTTCATGCATACGTTTATTTCCGATACGGCATGGAACGCATTTACCACACGATTCATCGACCGTAAAATCGAGGAAGTATTTTGTTACATCGACCATGCAATCATCCTCATCCATGATGATCATACCTCCGGAGCCCATCATAGCACCTGCAGCAGTGAGGCTGTCGTAGTCGATGGGAACGTCAAGATGCTTTTCAGTTAAGCATCCGCCCGAAGGGCCCCCGATCTGTACTGCTTTAAATTTCTTCCCGTTTTTAATTCCTCCCCCTATCTCAAAAATCACTTCTCGAAGTGTGATTCCCATGGGAACTTCTATCAGGCCCACATTATTCACTTTGCCTGCAAGAGCAAATACCTTGGTACCTTTCGATTTTTCGGTACCTATAGAAGCAAACCATTCGGCACCTTTGGTAATAATCACCGGGATATTGGCAAAAGTTTCAACATTATTTACATTGGTAGGTTTGCCAAGATATCCTTTAACAGAAGGGAAGGGGGGTTTCATGGTAGGTTCACCGCGGCCGCCTTCCATGGAATGGATCAGGGCTGTTTCCTCCCCACAGACGAATGCACCGGCCCCATAACGAAGAGTAATATCAAAATTGAAATCGGTGCCGAAGATATTATCGCCCAGCAGACCATATTCCCGGGCTTGTTTAATGGCTGTTTTTAGCCGGTCGATGGCCAACGGGTATTCTGCCCTGATATAGACCAGTCCTTCGGAAGCACCGGTGCAAAAACCATTAATTGCCATTGCTTCGATCACACTGTGCGGATCACCTTCCAGGATCGACCGGTCCATAAATGCACCCGGGTCCCCTTCATCGGCATTACAAACAACATATTTAACGTCGCCGACCGACTGGCGGGTTATTTCCCATTTCAGGCCGGTTGAAAAGCCTGCACCACCACGGCCGCGTAAACCCGATTTCTTAACTACCGCGATAGCCTCGTCGGGTGTCATTGATGTCAACACTTTACCAAGTGCTTCATAACCTCCGCGGGCGATATATTCATCAATATTTTCAGGATCGATAATGCCACAATTACGCAATGCTATACGAATTTGCTTTTTATAGAAATTCATACTTTTAGCATCATTAACCCTGACCTTCTTCTCAGGATCCATATATAGCAATCGTTCAACCTGCCGACCCTTTACAATATGCTCTTCAATAATTTCCCGTGCGTCGGAAGGTTTTACCTGGGTGTAGAACGTATTATCGGGTATGATTTTCACAATCGGGCCCTTTTCGCAAAAACCGAAGCAACCCGTACGAACAACCTGTGCAAAGTCGTCCAGTCCCTGCTTCTGAATTTCGGTTTTCAGATTTGAAGTTAACAGATCGCTTTCGGAAGCCTTGCACCCTGTTCCTCCGCATACAAGCACATGAATTTTATATTCTGCCATTGTCTTTCCTCCCCCGATTATTTATTTGTATCATCAACTGTCCGGTAGTTCACCGGTATGATCCCTTCGATCAACTCTCCTCCCTTGATATATTTCTCAATGATTTCGTTCGCCTTTTTCTCATCGACGTATCCGAATATCACCGGCTCTTTCCCCGGCACCGAGACTTCGATAGTGGGTTCTGCATAACAGTAGCCCATGCAACCCGTTTGTGTAACTACCGCTTCAATATTTCTTTTTTCCAGCTCATCGGCCAGATAATTTAAAGTTTCCCTGGAACCTGAGGCAATACAACACGTTGCCATAGCAACTTTCACATGGATCAGGTTTTCGGAGTTTTCGCTCTTATCGCGTAATGAAGTCTTATTTTTTAGTCCTTCACGCAGCTTTCTTAAATCGTCTAATGTTTTAACTTTTCCCATTACTACAGGTTTTATATATATATTTATTTAGTTCTTTTTGCCAGTATTAAAAATTACAAAAAATTGTCTACGTAATCAAGGCACCCAGATTTTCCGAGAGCATCTCCCGGATGAACCGGATTACATCGCCATTACTTATGCTGATATTCTCAAGTTGCTTTTTCACCTCCCTGGTATCGAGTGAATACTGTTTATCATTATAGGTATGCGTATAGATAAAATCTTTCTCAGGGTTTGATCGGATCAGATTAGTTACGGTAAGGATTATATCGCCTAATGGTTGCCTGTCGATATGATCATGCATAAAGGTTGCCAATACGCGGGTTCCTTTATATTCTTCCGACAGGATGATACACTTTCCTCCGCACATTTCAGCATGTTGTCGCAGCAAAGGAATTCCCAGACCGGTTTTTTTATTATCCGTGGTAAAGAAAGGGTCGTTAATACGGTTGAGAATATCCGTTGACATGCCTTTACCGTTATCGTTAACTTCAATGGCTAGAATATTATCAGACAGATCCTCCGTAACCTTTATTTCAATGAGGCTCGCACCGGCATTGATTGAATTCCGGACAATATCGAGAATATGGAGTGATATTTCTTTCATGTGCATATTGTTTTCCGACCTTCGGCCTGGTGTAATGCCTTCTTTATTTCATCAAAAGACAGATCCGCCATCTCGAAATATGTGATTGCACGGCCGATAGCATCGGGATGGTGAGCATCAGAATTAGTTATCAAGGTAAATCTTTCAAATTCCGGATGCAGTTTTCTGAAATCACCTATCTTGTATCGTGCAGAGACTTCAAGCGCATCGAATCGCAAATCTACAGGGATGAAGCCCAGCTGGCTGAGAACAGAAGTATAAGGTCGGTCGACATGCGATGGAATGAAGATCCCATTCCGACGGTATACTTCTTCTGCCACCTCATAAATTGAGGCATTCAGCGCAGAAGTAAGCAATACCTGTTCTTCTGCAATAATATTTTCAAAACGATCGACAACCAACTGTTCACCAAAAAACATCGGTTCATTTTTGATTACCGGCAGTCGTTGGTCAAGAAAAGCCTGGAAGTCTTCTGCCGCATCAACATTTTCAAAGAACCCGAGGCAATGAATTTCTTCATGTGTATTTATTTCGACACCGGGTAAAATGTATATCCCTGATTCATTCCCCAACTCCTGCATCAACCGGCAATGGCGTGTGCTATTATGATCGCTGATACCAAGTATGTCAATGCCTTTTTCACAAGCTTTCCTGACAATACGGGCAGGACTTGCATCCAGATCACCGCAAGGCGAAAGTACCGAATGAATATGCAGGTCAGCTTTAAATTGTTTCATTTACCTGTCAGCAGTTGATATACTTTTCCGGCAAGCTCAAATGCAGATAATGGAGAGCTAAGCAGCGGGATATTTTCCTGCTCACTCAGCTCCAACACATCATGCTGGCATTTTAAACCTTTCACAAATACGATGGCTGAGCATTCTTTGAGTGATGCAACAGCAATAATATTTTTATGCACCTGGAGGGTGATCCATATATCACCTTCCTTAGCATTTCCCATCACGTCGCTCAACAAATCGGAGCAATAACCGCCTTTAATTTCACGATCGAGAGAATCTTTGCAACTGAGGACCTCAAGTCCGAGTTCTTTCACGAGATCTTTTATCTTCATTGATCAATGTATTACATTACCAAACCTGTCCTTTCCCCATATTTTCTCTGCCTTTTCCGGTCTGGAAGGAGCAGAATTCAAAGCATTTTGCAGAAAGATGCAATCGGAGGTTTTAGCCTTTTCCTGCACGATATCTTCAGCCAGCGCTTTACAACTGGGTGCACCACATCCTGCACAATCGATTCCCGGGAGATAACTGCAAACTTTCCTGATCTGTTCCATTTTCTGCATAGCAACTTCCATATCGTCATCGAGTTTCATAATCGACCTGGGTTCAATTTTGTCAATTGAAACACGCTGCGCGATATAGGCTTTATGCCGTTCGATGGAGCTGACCTCATCGATTTTCCCTGCCGATTTATCATCCATATAAATGCGTGCGCGCTCATGCAGCCGCTCACTGATCAGGAACCGGTTCGAAGTAGTCAGAATACCTCCTGCACAACTTTCATCGCAAGCTCTTAATTCGATAAAATCAAAATTAACAGCAGAACCGTTTTCAATTTGTTCCAGGAATTCAATAGCATTCTGCAGTCCGTCGATTGCCAGGCACCGGCCTTTAATATGTTTGGCTTCTCCGCCCGTAAGACTCCATTCCATATCTTCGCCCCGCAATTGTTCTTTTTCGGGAACAATACAACTCGATCGTTCCTCTTTCTTGAAACCGGCATATACTTTATTAAAAAGAAGGTCGATATTAATAACTCCGGCAATAGGTGAAGATTCTTCGCCAACAGGGCTTTTCACAGCCGCGATCTTGGCAGCACAGGGAGTAATATAGAAAATTCCGATTTCGTCCTCAACATAACCCCGGCTGATAAGTTCCTTTTTATAAGAAATGGCCGCCAGATCGAGAGGAGCCTTAAGCAACATGATATTTTCAACAAGATTAGGAAACCGGACCTGGATAAGACGAACTATTGCCGGGCAGAATGATGAGATTACCGGGCGTATGTCGGGATGTTCCGCTGTATATTTGTTAATTTGTTCGATCAATATGGAGGCACCGTGCTCCGACTCATAAACATGAGTGAAGCCCTGTTCAAGAATTCCGGAATAAATTTTTCGTGCAGAATGATGGCGAGGGAACTGGCCAATAAGAATTGAGGGCGTTAAAGCAACCCTGGCTTTGTACTTAAATATCTCGTTAAAGTCGTCCTGCTCAATTATGATTGCCTTGACCGGACAAGCCCGCATGCACTCGCCGCAATCGATACAGCGGTTTGAAAGAATCATAGCTTTCCCGTTAACAATCCGGATGGCATCAGTCGGGCATGCTCTCATACAATGAGTACAACCGAAACAAACGTTTTCCAATATTTTTAATGCATGATGAAAAGCCTTCTGCCCCATCTTTACTTCTTATTTAATATAAGTGACAATTTTTACCATTGTTCCTTTGCCAACAGTACTTTCTATATTCAGCTCATCCGAATTCTTCTTTATATTTGAAAGTCCCATGCCGGCTCCAAATCCCATCTGTCTGACCTCCTCACTTGCCGTTGAAAAACCTTCCTGCATTGCTTTTTCTATATCTTCAATCCCTGGGCCTTCATCAATAAAATGCATCATTATCTTATCCTGATCGATCGATATATTCATGATTCCTCTGTGAGCATGGGCAACTATATTAACCTCAGCTTCATACATCGCTACCGCAACCCGTTTAATAAGCGCAGGATCGAGGTTGAGTTGTTTAAGAATTTTTTTAACCTCGCTTGATGCAATGCCTGCTTTTGTAAAATCACCTCCTGTAATCTCAAAATTAAATTCCATAGGTTAGTAAACAGGTTCTAATCCAGCCATGAAAAGCATTCCACTCACCCTGAAAAGAGACTTCTCGGATACCATCAGTATCATTCTTTCTTTTCTGGCCAGTTCTATCATCTCGGCAGAAGGTTTCTTGTTTCTCACAAAGAGTATGTATCTGATCTCTGCCATTTCGGCTGTCCGGATAGTCTGAAGATTATTTAAACCGGTAATCAGCAATAAGGTGTTCGTATCAAGTGTGAGCACATCGCTCATAAGATCGGAAGAGAATGCATATTTAACTTCTTCATTCAGGTATTCATCACCCAGGACAACACTGGCTCCAACTATATTTCTTACAGTCTCAATCAACATATAATAACACAAAGAAGGATCAAAATAATTTTCATACAAAAATATTAAAATTATTGTTATAAGAATAACAGAAATTTATACGAAGCACAATTCATAATGTTTCTAAATAAATATGTTATTTTAATAACAAAAATTGTAAGTGAAAATCTGGGAATAAATTGAAACATGTAATACCGAATTCCAATTGTGTTACGAATAGAATAAATTACTAAAAAGAAACCATTTTCTAAGTTTTTTACTAGAAAATACGCCTTCAAATAAGTAAATTTGAGAGTAACAGCATATACCTTTCAAAAAATTGTACAGTATAAGAGGATCATAGTTTGTTGAGGATTATTGTTAAATGAGCCGCTATGTACAGGATATTACTACTTTGCAAAAATAATTCAGTATTAAGTCCCATAGCCGAAGGATATTTCAGGTTATATACCGGTAGCGAAACCGAAGTATATAGCGCTGGTATCGAACTGGAGAAATATGATCCTGTTATGATTAACGTAATGAAATCAGATGGAATAGAAGTTACTGCGCAAAAACAATTTATCGTATCGGATCTGAAACACATCGATTTTGACTTTGTGCTCACCTTCGACAGGGAATCTGAAACCGAATCGCATCATTTTCCATCGAGGTCGGTGAAATATCACTACCAACTGGATCAATACTTTAATTCAGAAGACATTACAGAGAAAGAAGAACAATATATCAATATTCGTAACCGGATTAAAAAAATTATCCGGGGTTTTATCAAAGAGCATTTGAGCATCTCAAAACCAGGTTGAAAAATCACTATTATTCAAGACGTACCTGGATAAAGAAGTGTTATCTACTTTTGGATTCAGCAGGTTCTATTTCAAGATACGGTATCTGTTTCTCAGCTAGCCTGTGTGAGACTAATCGTAAGAGAGTTATGGGATGGGCAACCAAGCGGGCAGTCTAGCAGAAGCTTATTAATTCTTCAAATCCCTCTCCTGTTTTTGCGGAAATCATGAGAAGAGGCATTTCAGGTTTTGCTATATCCAGATTTTCACGGAATTTGTCTATTGAGAAATCAAGGTAAGGCAGTAAATCTATTTTATTGAGAACACACAGATGCGCGCTTTGAAACATCGGTGCATATTTCAAGGGTTTATCCTCACCCTCGGTTGTGGAAGCAACTACAATCCGAATTTGTTCGCCCAGGTAGAAAAGTGCAGGACAAACGAGGTTACCCACATTTTCAATGAAAAGGAGAGAATCATTCACCGGGTTCAACACATTAATTGCATGATTTACCATGTGCGCATCGAGATGGCAGCCACTGCCTGTATTTATCTGTATCGCTTCAGCCCCGGCTTGTTCAATACGCTCAGCATCGGCCTCGGTCTGCTGATCGCCTTCTATCACATATATCTTTCTGGTATCTTTCAGCGCTGCTATCAATCGTTCCAGCATGGTTGTTTTCCCTGAACCAGGAGAACTTACAATATTAAAGACTTTAATTTTTCTGGCTTCAAAGAACCCTTTATTCCTTTCTGCCATAAGATTATTCTTTGAGAGAATATCCGTGCCTATGGTAATAGTCTCGAGATGAGTGTGTTCATTATCGGTATGAGGATGATCATGTGAATGACCATCATTAGAAGACCGATTCATTGTAAAATGGTTATGACCGCTGCATCCGCATGTTTCGCACATGATGATTTTCTCCTTTCAGTAAACCCAGATTGCGTAATATAAGATAAACAAAATTATGAAATTGTACGGAGCTATTCAACGGTTATCGACTTTACTATCATCTCTTTTCCCGAAATAATTTCGGGTGCATAGCTGTTACATTCAGGGCAGGGAGTAAGAATACTTTCAGGATCGTACCGATGCCGGCATTTCCGGCACACAGCCGTGCCCCTGATAACGTTAATCTGCACCCTTGAACCTTCCAGTACGGATCCGGGAGCTATACAGTCAATGGCTGTTTCGAGTGCAGGAATCTCAACACCCGAAAAATTGCCAACTTCCAATTCAACACAGGTTACTTTCTTCTTGTTACTCGCCCTGATTGTTTCTTCAACAATTTCGATAATATTCTGAGCTATTGAGAATTCGTGCATACGAAGATTTCAGCAATTTTTATTCACACAATTAACCCATTTATTAGACCCTGTTCTCGTACCAGGGTTTAGCCATTCAACCATTTTCAGGCACAGGCAGAAATATTATGCTTACTGCTCAACAGATTCTCGGAAGCATTTCGCCGCTTAACATTTCAATGATTCGTTTCCCCCCTATTGACGATTCCATAACCACCTGTTGGGGATACCTGGCAGTTATCTCACCAATGATAGTTGCATCTCCACCGAGCTTACTGTTATGCATTTCCCTGAGTATATTTTCTTCTTCACCTTCTTTGACAACCATCATGATTTTCCCCTCATTGGCAAGATACAGGGGATCGAAACCATACAAATCGCAAACTGCCATGACACCCGGCCTGACAGGTATCTTCTCTTCATATATATGGATACCGAAAGGTTTATTCTGACATGACTCAACGAGGATCGTAGCAAGTCCCCCGCGGGTTATGTCACGCATGAAATGAATGTAAGAGGGTTTTTTCAAAACCTGTTCAACCAATGCGTTCAAAGGCGCAACATCGGATCGTATTTCTTCTTCAAAGGTCAGATTTTCGCGTACTGCCAGTATGGAGATAGCATGATCGCCCAAGGTACCGGTTACCAGAATCTTATCACCTGGAGTAATAGTACTTCCATCATTTATATGTAATCTATCATCGGGCAGGATACCGATTCCCGAAGTATTTATAAAAAGCTTATCACATTGTCCTCTCTTAACCACCTTCGTATCGCCTGCAACAATATAAATACCGGCATTCTTCGCTTCGATTGCCATGGATTTTGCAATCACCTGCAAATCGCTTACTGAAAATCCCTCCTCTATAATAAAGCCGGCAGTAATATATTTTGGAATTGCACCCGAAACACACAGGTCGTTAATCGTGCCACTCACCGCTAATTTTCCAATATCACCGCCAGGAAAAAACAGGGGATCGATAACATAGGAATCTGTTGTAAAAGCTATATGTTGGCCATTGATGGATACAATTGCAGCATCGCTCAATATATCCAGAGCCGGATTTGAAAAAAATGTACGGAATACACTATCAATCAGATCGCGGCTCAGACGACCACCACTTCCATGTCCGATAAGAATTATATCATCTTTCATAACGCTGGTATAATTGCTAATGCAATATTCGGAAATTAATCATTTATGACTTCAAAATCGATATGATAATGATCGTCGTGCATCCGGTCAACCATTTCAGGAAGATATTTTGTAAAATAAATACCCCTGTGTTTTATCTCTGCTCCTTGCCTGGTAAGGAATAGATCGTCCTTTAAATCTGACTTGAAAATTACCTTACTGATCTTAAGTCCATTTTCTCTGGCTGCATTATCAAGCGCAATAATATGCTCAGCAATAGTATTGAAATCGATCCGTAACTTTTTATTCAACAAAAGCCTTCCATCGGAATCGAAATTAAGTAAATAATGCCATAAGCCAAGATGATCGAATATTCTTACCTGCTTATTGTTCCTGATTTTTGGAACCATAAAATCGACACTTAATCCATTCCTGTGAGTCCGGTGAAGAAGAAGTTTACCTCCTTTCTTATCGGCACATTCCATGATTCTGAATTTCGTGCCGGGACATGTTTTTTCGCAGCTTTTGTAGGAATCCGTCAATGTTTTCGCCAATAATGAATGTACGTAGCAATTATTCATGACGAAATAGCTGACCGGACTAAAATAACGTACATTCTTTGAATTGTACTTAATCTTATAAGGATTAATCACTCTTCCGTTTCCTGGAGAACCTATTGAAAAGCTTTCGCCAGCATTTTTATAGAATACATCGGGAATAGCCAGGATTCCTGCCAGGATGATGATCAAAACGATGGTTGCTATCAGTAATTTGTACCGTTTCATGATTCAGTTAATTCAATATCTCTGTGATTATAATACGCCTGGCACGAACCCTCATGAGATACCATGCATGCACCAACCGGGTGCGCCGGTGTACATCGTTTTCCAAACAGACGGCAGTCGGTCGGTTTGTTCAGTCCTTTTAACACATTCCCGCATAAGCATCCCGGCGGTTCCGGGCCACTTTTTATATCAACAGGAAATTGTTTTACAGCATCAAAATTTTCATACTCCCGACGTAAAGCCAATCCGCTTCGTGCGATTATTCCAATACCTCTCCAGTTCGACTCACAAGGTTCAAAAACTAGATCTATTAACTGTTGAGCTTTGCGGTTTCCATGATCCGTTACAAGTCTGCTATACTGGATTTCCACTCCCCACCTCTCTTCTGTTATCATGTTTGAAAGCATGAGAATGGACTGCACCAGGTCCAGAGGTTCGAAACCAGATATCACCACTGGAATATGATACTTTTCAGCGAGAGGTGTAAAAATCTTACTGCCGGCAATAGTGCTTACATGTCCCGGACCAATGAATCCGTCGATATGTACCCCTTCGTCGAGTAATGCCCCCATTGCTTCGGGCATTGTTTTGTGACCGCAAATAATATAGAAGTTATTCAGGCTCTCCTCCATCGCTTGCTTAATGGCCAGGGCTGTTGCAGGTATAGTTGTTTCAAAACCAATGGCAGCAAAGATGACTTTTTTATCAGGGTTCATTCGGGTAATTTCCAATGCCTGTATAGTCGAATAAATGATCCTTATGTCAGCTCCCAGGGCTCTTTCTCTTTCCAATGATGAGCATGAACCAGGCACTCTGAGCATATCACCGTATATCAAAAGTATTACATCGTGTAATTTAGCGTATGCTATAGCGGCATCGATAAAATCCTGTCCGGTAACACAGACAGGGCATCCCGGGCCGGAGAGTAATTCTATTTGAGCGGGGAGCAATGACTGAATTCCAAAACGTCGTATTGCCATAGTATGTCCCCCGCAAACTTCCATGATTCTTAAAGGTCTTATGGCAGTGTTTCGGATTTCTCTGAGAAGTTTGGTAATTAAAGCCTTGTCACGAAAATCATCCATGAAATTCATAGTGCTGTCCGGGAGTCTTTTGAATTCAGGTCTTCCAACCGCTTAATGGTCCTTATGGTTTCATGAGCATCTTTCTCATTCAGCACCTCAAGTGCATATCCTGCATGAATGAGCACAAAATCACCCGGATTAACATGATCGAGTAACTGAATGCCAATACTTAATATCGTACCATTAATATCAGCATCGGCGTAATCGCCATTAACACGAACAATTCTGGCCGGGATTCCGAGACACATAGTAAGCTATTTTAGATGTGCAGCCACAGCCAGTTGTCCGAGAGCAAGGCCCCCGTCGTTGCAAGGGATTTCAGCAGGAAAGAAAACCCTGAGCTGTCTCTGCATGAGTAAAGATATTATTTTTTCAGTAAGGTATTTATTCTGAAAGGTACCTCCGCTTAATACAACCATCTGTAAAGGTTGCTCCATACCAGCAATATCAACCTGTGCCACGGCAGCGTTAGCGATGGTATTATGAAATTTGGTCACAATTTCCGAATATTCCTTTTTATCCAGAATGTCTTCAACCATCGATCGGATCATGCCCTTAAAAGAAATGATCCTGCCTGACTCAATACCGTATGAAGCGTTGATCCCCGGATTAATATATTTTTCAAGGAACATAGGAGCCTGTACATGATAATCGCTCACCAGGCAAATTGACAGTAAGCCGGCTACAGCGTCAAATAATCTGCCGGCACTGCAACACAAAGGACAGTTAATCTTTTTATCGATGGCTTCGGTAAGTCTTTCGGCCTTTTGGATATCAATTTTTTGCATGAAAGGAATCGGGAGCATTTTCCATTCACCACCATATACATGGTATAATAAGGCGACAGTGCTTCTCCAAGGTTCTTTTACAGCAAGATCGCCACCAGGCAGGGGAATATATTCAAAATGGCTTATTCGCTCAAAGGAGGTATAGTCGGCGACCAACAGTTCGCTACCCCAGATATTCCCGTCGGTACCATAACCGGTTCCGTCATAGCTAAGCCCGATCACTGGTTTGTTAAGTTGATATTCAGCCATGACAGAGGCAATATGAGCATGATGATGCTGTACACGTTTTACAGGAATACCCGACCCCTGCGAATAGCGGGTGGAAAGGTAATCGGGATGCAGATCACAGGCAATTAACCTGGTATCGAACCTGTACATCCGGCTGAACTCCTTGATATTTTCACGAAAGAAATCAAAGGTCTCAGCATTTTTAAGGTCACCTATATGCTGACTCAATATCGCCTGCTTTTCTTTACCAATACAAAAACAATTAGAAAGCTCGGCACCTGTTGCCAGGATACCATTGGCATCGAAATGAAGATCGACCGGTGATGGTACATAACCCCGTGCCCTACGGAAAATTCTGGGTTGATTATGAATGACCTTCACTACTGAATCGTCGATTCTTCGTGCTATTTTCCGGTTATTCACCAGGATACCTCCCCCTATATTCCTGAATGCTTCCAACGCCTGATCTTCCCGATACAGAATTGGAATATCCGATTCATTACCACTTGTGAAAACCAGGGCATCTGTCATAATTACATCAAATAGCAGGTAATGAAGGGGCATGTAGGGCAGGAAGGCACCGAGGGAAGTTAATCCAGCGGTGATTCCCCTGGCCAGTGAATTTTTTCTGTATTTCTCCAGGATGACTATAGGACGTTGCCATGACTGCAGCACTTGAATTTCTGAGTTATCGGGCTCAGTGTATTTTGTAAGACATTCAAGCGAACGAAACATAACTGCGAAAGGTTTTTTTTCCCGCTTTTTAATCTTGCGTAACTGAGAAACGGCCTTCGGATTAAGGGCATCGCATACGAGGTTATAACCTCCAAGGCTTTTAACAGCAACTACCCTTCCTTCATTGACATGGTCTCCAAGAAGTTTCAGGATGACATTAAAATCTCCAATAATTTCATTTCCGATATAATATTTATAGACAGGACCACAGGAAGAGCATGAGATAGGCTGAGCATGAAACCTGCGGTTGAGAATATCGGTAAATTCTTTCGTACACTCCGGGCACATTTCAAATTCACGCATGGTTGTATGAATTCGGTCGTAAGGAAAATTATCGATCAAGGTAAACCGCGGCCCGCAATTAGTGCAATTTATGAAAGGATACCCGGCTCTTCTGTCGGCTGAATACATTTCTTTCAGGCAATCATTACACACAGCAATATCGGGGCATACTTCGGTAATAAGGTTATCCGGGGAACTACTCTGTTCGATGGTGAAATCATGAAAGGTTTCATCCTTGATTTCATTCAACAGAATCTCTTTGATCACAGCTGCAGGAGGAGCATTTTTGCGAAGTTCGTAAAGAAATTGTCTGCTGCTTTCCTCAGAACCTTCAATCCGGATGATAACGCCATCGGTTTGATTAGATACATTACCATTAAGCGCGTGCTTTTTTGCTAGCCTGTATATAAAAGGCCTGAAGCCCACACCCTGCACCCTGCCTTTAATGTGGAGACGAAATCGATTCGTATTGGGATTTGTCGTTTTGTTTTGATTCAACTTTTTAATTTGATTACAGAAGGCTTTTTAATTCGGTATAAGTAAAACCGAATGTTTTGGCAACATTTTCATAAACACACTTCCCGTCATAAATGTTAACTCCCTTATAGAGATCGGGTGATTTTCTGCAGGCTTCTTCCAGTCCGTATTCGGCAATTATCAAACCATAGGGTAAGGTTGTGCTGGTAAGTGCTTTTGTAGAACTTAATGCTACAGCTCCCGGCATGTTTGCCACACCATAATGTACAATACCATCGATAACATAGACCGGATCATCGTGTGTTGTAGGATGAATAGTTTCAATACATCCACCCTGATCAACTGCCACATCGACAATAACAGATCCTTTCTTCATTAACTTGAGATGCTCTTTCTTAACCAACACAGGAGCTTTCGCACCCGGAAGAAGAACAGCCCCAATCAGGACATCACATTCACTTAAAACCTGTTCGATATTGGCATCGTTGCTATACAATGTTGTGATTCTTGACCCGAAAATATCATCCAGGTATGCCAGCCGGGTTGCACTAATATCAAGGATTACAACATCGGCCCCCATACCTGAGGCAATTTTACATGCGTTGGTACCAACCACTCCTCCGCCCAGTATACCAACTTTGCCCCGGGGAACACCTGGAACTCCGCCCAGGAGTATACCGCGACCACCGAATGTTTTTTCCAGGTATTTAGCTCCTTCCTGAACCGCCAGCCTGCCCGCTATTTCACTCATCGGTTTGAGACAGGGTAGTTGTTTTTCGTCATTTTCTATTGTTTCGTAAGCAACAGCCTTGATTTTCCTGTCCATTAACATTTTGGTAAGCTCGCGATTGGCAGCCAGATGTAAATAGGTAAATAAAATCTGCCCTTCATGAAATAGATTGTACTCATCAGGAAGAGGTTCTTTCACTTTAACGATCATGTCGCTGATCCCAACTATTTCTTCAGGGCTATTATAGATAATTGCTCCGGCACTTTTATACAGGTCATCCGAAAAACCGGCAGCGAAGCCGGCATTCTTCTCAATGTATACCCGGTGACCTCTTGTAACATACGACTTAACATCAGTTGGAGTAAGTCCGACACGATATTCATGCGTCTTGATTTCTTTAATACAACCTATTTTCATAAATCCTTATTTTATAAATTAAAGCTAATTTTTTTTTTATCATTTTATCCATGATTTCTATCATAACGTTGAATAGCTGTATTTTCTACTATTGTTCATATTTAAATCAAATCTAAATTATTCTCCATGCGTTGCATCGGAAAAAGGAAAAGTTTATCTTTAATTGTGAAAATAGTAACAAACAGGCCACATTTTTAATTGCTATTCACTGTATATCATATACATAACTGCCCATCATGAAAAATTATACACAAAAAGTACTTGAGAAATATCATCAGGACAAAACACGCCTGATGGATATTCTGATTGCAATTCAGGCAGAATATGGTTATATCTCTCCTGAATCGGTTTCAATGATTGCTCATGAGTTGAATATGTCGGAGGTAGATGTTGAACAAACTATCTCTTTCTACCATTTTTTCTCGATGAAACCGACAGGTAAATATTCCATTTACCTTAATAACAGTGCCGTAGCCTATATGATGGGGAGAACAGAAGTAGCGAATGCATTTGAAAAGGAAACAGGAATAAAATTCGGACAAGTAACGCCTGATGGTCTGATCGGACTTTTTGAGACTTCCTGCATTGGCATGAACGATCAGGAGCCTGCTGCAATTATTAATAATAAAATCTTCACAAAACTTACTTCTTTCAGGGTTAAAGAAATTATTCGTGATATAAAAGAAGGCAAAAAAGTCGAAGAAATGTACAGCGCCAGTTTCGGTGATGGAGCAAATCGTGACGACGCAGTGAAATCGGTTGTATCGAATAATATACGTAAGATCGGGCCGATCCTCGACCCCAACTACAAAGTTGGTGAAGCCATTAAGAAAATTATTACGCTGAAGCCCGAGGATGTTATTGCAGAAATCAAGCATTCAAACATCCGTGGCCGTGGCGGAGCCGGATTTCCTACCGGCCTTAAATGGGAGTTTTGCAGAAATGCGCCCGGAGAAAGACGTTATATACTTTGCAATGCTGATGAAGGAGAACCGGGTACCTTTAAAGACAGGGTAATCCTGACCGAATTACCCAGGTTGCTCTTTGAAGGAATGGTTGTGGCAGGTTATGCTGTGGGAGCTACTGAAGGAATTTTGTATATCCGTTACGAGTATAAATATCTTGAAGAGTACCTGGAAAAGATCCTTGAAGCAGCAAGACAGAAAAAATATCTGGGGAATAATATCATGGGCAAAGAAGGCTTCAATTTTGATATCCGTATTCAATTTGGTGCCGGAGCCTATGTATGCGGCGAAGAATCTGCTTTGATCGAATCGGCCGAAGGTAAAAGAGGTGAACCCCGCGACCGTCCGCCATTCCCGGTTGAGAAAGGTTACCTTGAAATGCCCACCGTTGTTAATAATGTCGAAACATTATGTTCAGTAGTAAAAGTTATACTGAATGGAGCAGAATGGTACCGGAAATTCGGAACTTCTGAATCGACAGGGACAAAACTACTTAGTATCTCGGGCGATTGCAGGTATCCTGGTGTATATGAGGTTGAATGGGGATTCTCTGTCAACGATATTCTTGAGATGGTTGGAAATATTGGAGTTGTTCAGGCTGTCCAGGTCGGAGGACCTTCCGGTTCATTAATCGGGCAAAATGAATTTAATCGTATATTGGGATATGAAGACCTTGCCACCGGAGGATCCTTAATAATATTCGGAGAACATCGTGACTTGCTGAATGATGTTGTATTAAACTTTATGAATTTCTTTATAGAAGAATCATGTGGCAGTTGTTCCACATGTCGCATCTTGCCCAATGTACTAAAGAAAAAACTGGAAAAAATACTCAATGCACGCGGAGTTGCCCAGGATATTACCGATATGGTTGAGTGGGGGAAAATACTGAAAGCCAGCCGATGCGGACTAGGACAAACAGCTGCCAATCCAATTCTTACTTCGATCAAGAATTTCCGGCATCTATACGAATCCAAGATTCAGACAAGAAAAGAATACGATACCGGCTTTGATTTGTTGAAAGCTGTGAAAGAATCATGTGAAGTAACCGGAAGAGTACCCAATATTTAAAAATTTCAGACTATGAACCAGGTTGTAAAATTCACTATTGATGGTGTTGAGTGTATAGCTGCCAAGGATCAGTATATAATTGACGCGGCAAAAGAAAATGGTATTTACATCCCATCTTTATGCAATTATCCCGGTGTAAAACCCAAAGGCAGTTGCCGGATTTGTACAATTAAGGTAAACCGAAGACTTATGACTGCCTGTACAACACCGATTGCCGAAAAAATGGAAATCGAAAACAATACGGATGAATTAAATGAACTGCGGAAGTCGATAATTGAATTGCTTTTTATCGAAGGAAATCATTTCTGCCCGGCTTGTGAAAAAAGCGGCAATTGTGAACTACAGGCACTGGCATACCGTTTTAACATGATGGCCCCAAGGTTTCCTTATAATTTTCCACAGCGCGAAGTTGATGCCTCTAATCCAAAACTTATAAAAGACCAGAACAGGTGTATTCTTTGTAAGAGATGTATACGTGCTATTCAGGACGACAGAGGAAGAAGCATTTTCGCTTATCGTCGGAGAAGTCATCATGTTGAGATAGTGCTCGATCCGAAAATAGGAAAAGATCTGAGTGACGAGCTGGCGCAAAAAGCAGTTGACGTGTGTCCGGTAGGAGCATTGCTGATCCGTGAAAAGGGCTTTGATGTGCCCATCGGAGAGCGTAAATACGATAAGATGCCTATAGGCAGTGATATTGAAAATATGATATAATTTACTAATTCATAATTTATACCAGAATGAGTAAGCCAATTGTTGCAACAACTTCACTCGCCGGATGTTTCGGTTGTCATATGTCGATACTTGATATTGATGAACGCATCCTGGATCTCATTGAACTTGTTGAATTCAATAAATCGCCGGTAAACGATATAAAAAAGTTTACAAAGAAATGTGATATAGGATTGATTGAAGGAGGATGTTGTAATAGTGAGAATGTTCATATTCTGAAAGAATTTCGTGAGAATTGCAGGATCTTGATTTCAGTTGGGGAATGTGCTATCATGGGAGGGTTACCCGCTATGCGAAATGGAATTCCAATCAGAGAATGCCTTGAAGAAGCTTATATCAATGGGCCGACAGTTGAGAATAATAGTGAGCATATTATACCCAACGACCCCGAATTACCGATTATGCTTGATAAAGTTTACCCCTGCCACGAAATAGTCAAGATGGATTACCATTTACCAGGTTGCCCCCCAAGAGCAGACCTGATCTGGGAAGCGCTGGTTGCATTGATCACGGGTAATGAAATGAAAATACCTTATGAAGTTGTTAAATTCGATTAATATCAGTATATGGGACAGAAGATAACTATCGAACCGGTAACCCGGGTTGAGGGACATGGTAAAGTAACAATACATCTCGATAACGAGGGAAAGGTTACACAAACACGACTGCATATAGTTGAATTCCGGGGTTTTGAGCGTTTTGTCCAGGGACGTCCTTACTGGGAAGCCCCTGTACTTGTGCAGCGATTATGTGGTATTTGTCCTGTCAGCCATCACCTGGCAGCAGCTAAAGCACTTGATGTTATTGTTGGAGCAGGGACCGGTGAAGGCTTGACCCCAACAGGGGAGAAGATGAGGCGGCTGATGCATTATGGTCAGATCTTTCAATCGCACTCCCTGCATTTCTTTCATCTGGCATCACCCGATCTACTCTTCGGTATCGATGCTGACCCTTTGAAACGGAATATTATTGCCCTGGCCCTGGAAAATAAAGACCTGGCTGTTCAGGGAGTGATGATGCGTAAATATGGGCAGGAAGTAATTGCTGCCACAGCAGGGAAAAAAATTCACGGCACAGGAGCCATCCCCGGAGGGATCAATAAGCATATACTTCCTGAAGACAAAGAACGGCTGCTTCATGGGAAGGATCCTCTGAATGTGGCGACAATGATCGACTGGTCACAGGCTGCTCTGGAATTTTTTCATGACTATCATGAAAAGAACAAAACCGTCATTGACGGCTTTATTGAATTTCCTTCCAGCTACTTAAGCCTTGTTAGGAAAGACGGGGCATTGGATCTTTATCATGGTGTCTTAAGGGCAAAAGATAGCAACGGAAAAATAATTCTTCATGATATTGATTACCAGGATTACCTTAAATATATCGATGAGGAAGTCCGTTCGTGGAGTTACATGAAATTCCCCTATCTGAAGGAATATGGAAAAAAGGAAGGATGGTATACTGTTGGCCCACTTGCCAGATTGAATAATGCTGATTTTATTGATACGCCGCTTGCGCAGGCTGAGTTTGAAAAATTCAAGAAGTATTCCAAGGGAAAACCCAGCCATAAACCAATGCATTTCCATTGGGCAAGGCTTATAGAGATTTTACATGCAGCTGAAAAAATGAAAGAGTTACTGGAAGATCCCGACCTGCTGGAAGGAGAACTTGTTGTCAAAGGCAAAAAGAAGCTTGAAGGTGTAGGACTTATAGAAGCACCAAGAGGCACACTGTTCCATCATTATAAAATAAACGCTCACGATCAGATAGAAATGTGTAACCTGATTGTATCAACAACAAATAACAATCAACCAATGAATGAAGCAGTCAACCAGGTTGCCGTCAGAATGATGACAGGCCAGGAAGAAATATCTGAGGCCATGATGAATGCTGTTGAGGTGGCCATCAGGGCATACGATCCCTGTCTGAGTTGCGCGACACATGCATTGGGACAGATGCCACTCGACATATCATTATTCAAGAATAACCGGTTAATTGACCGAAAACACAGCAGATAAGGCTACATCTGATGCGTATTCTTATCTATGGATACGGAAATCCGGGCCGTCAGGATGATGCGTTGGGATTATTGCTGGTTGATTATATTGAACAATGGGCCTTACAGCAGAAATTTTTATTTGTTAGCACCGACCAGTCGTATCAACTTAACATTGAAGATGCTGATAAAATATCGGGATACGATCTGGTGATATTTTGCGACGCATCAAAGGCTGGTATCGAAGATGTGCTGATTGAAGAAGTGATCCCTGATATGAAGACGGATTTTACTATGCATGCCGTTTCGCCCTCCTTTGTTTTGGGCCTCTGTCATCAAATATGCACAAAACAGCCAATAACCTATCAGCTTCATATTAAAGGGTATAGCTGGGAATTTATGCAACCTCCTACTGAACGATCACAGAAAAATCTCCTCAAAGCACAGACTCTCCTTACGCAATTTCTGGAAGACAATATAGCTAAAACGAACTCATCAAATTCCAAACAACGTTAATATTGTTGATAAATTTATTTAACCAATATTCCTGTTATACCATCTCTGGCTAGTTCAATAAGCATCCATATTGAAACATCAAGTTAAGTAAGGAATGTGAACAGGAAGAAATTGCTTTTTTACCACAGAATGAACATTAATGAAATAAAAAGTAATTCTCCGGACAAGGTTCTGGACCGATATACGTTATTTAAGCATCTGTTTTCAGAATATATGATTCCAATACAATCGAAAATAAGATAAACAAGAAAGGTTGATGAAATTAATTTTATAATTGTGAGAGACTTAGTATATTAGGCGACCATTGACGGATAATTTTTCTCAACACTATAAATGTGCCAACATGGATTCATACAACTGGGAGGGTAGGGTTATTCTGATTGTTGAAGACGATGATGTAAGTCTTGAGTTTCTTAAAGAACTTTTTGAACCGTATCATGTTAAAATACTTGCTGCTTCCGATGGTTTTGGAGCTATAGCCCTATGCAAATCAGAACCTTTATTAGATCTTGTGCTGATGGATGTTCAGCTACCGGTAATGAATGGTAAGGAAGCCATGAAAGAGATTAAAAAAATCAGGCCTGGATTGCCCATAATTGCTCAAACTGCTTTTGCAATGTCGGGTGATAAAGAGAAATATATTCATGACGGTTTTGATGATTATATTTCGAAACCAATTAATGTGCAGGAGCTATTGACTACCATTGAAGGTTATTTTAAAGTATAATGCTGGTTAATGTGTGTATATTTACCGATTGCATTTCAGTAAAATCTTATTAGTTTTAACCAGCAATATTTACTGAAAAGTATTTTTTATGCAGATAAGAACTTCAATCAGTATTCTCTTTTTATTCCTCTTGCTATTTTCAGCATGCAAACAAGGAGAGAAAAAAGGTCAGGTAATAGAATTTGACAGCATCAGTCTCGAATCGCGGGAATTACCAATTAATCCGCTTGATTCCGTGGGTGAGGGATTACCCATCTTCTACAACATGTATTTATCGGTCGAACTATCCTCCCTGTTTGAGAGTGCCGGTGCAGTTTTCACTTCGGAACTGATGAATGATGAGGATCGTACTTCGGAGTATCTGACAAGCTCACAACAGGCGGTTAACCTGGGTGTATTTGCTGTTGACCTGAGCTATGCAAGAGTTTTCGATCAGATCGAGATAGCTGGAAGGTATTTTAATGCCATGAAATTGTTATCGGAGGAACTGGGAATACCAAGCGATTACTTCGAAAGTACTGTGAAGCGGTTTGAAAAGAACTTTACAGATAAGGATTCACTGATTTACCTGGCCAATGAAGTATATATGACTACTGACAGGTACCTGAAAGAGAATGAACGATTCACAACGGCCGCTATGATTATTATGGGCGGTTGGATCGAAGCCATCCATATTGCCATCGATGTAGCCATTGAAAGTAAGGATGTAAATATCATTGAGCGTCTTATCGATCAGAAATACTCGTTGAATAATCTGATCATCATGCTTTCTGAATATAAAAGTAATGAAGTTATTGCCGGTTATTTAACTCGTCTTGCAGCAATCAGGAAAGAATTCAATAAAATAAACGTTGTATTCGATGTTAATTTTAATGCAGATTCCAAAGAAGGAAAGCAACTTATTAATAAGGCTATTAGTGAAATCCAATCATTGAAAGTAAGTGTTGAGACATTTCGGAATGAGCTGGTAAATTAGGACATATCCTTATTGTTTTATAGGACCCGGTAAAATATACTGCGTAATGCATTGCTTTATATATATATGTATTTTCTGCAGCTGTTACGTTTACAGTAATCCGATAAGGTGCTCCTCATGTATTAACTGCATTGCCTTTAGCTGATAATTATATTTGAGCCAGACTAACTTCCGAGAGAATAATCTCATTCTAAATTCAGTTTTCTTTATATATATAAACAAAATGCTGCTATTTATCCCTATATAAAATCTTTATATATAGCTGCATAATCTTTATAAAATCATTATAAGTTCCTTTGCACTTTTGTATGAAATAAAAACGTACAACTATGTGCTTGATATCCTTTGATTATATAGTAGCTATACTAATAGCTTTACTTGTATTTGGATACCTTATTTATTCATTGATAAAGCCTGAAAAATTTTAATTATGGGTTATATGAATGAAATAATTCTTATATCTAAGATTATTGGTGGCATTGTTATAGTTTTTTCTGTCGGCTGGGTTATCGGTTGTTTATTAAAGCTTGATAAGGCGCATGAAGAGATGCTTAAAAGTATGATTGATAAAGAATAATAATCTTCTTGTATGTTCACGGTACTCGATTTAATACAGATTCTTATATTCCTGGCATTATTAACCTGTCTGACCCCATTGCTCGGAAATTATATTGGTAAGGTGTTTAGCAATGAAAAACACTTTTTGCTTCCGGCATTTGGTTGGCTTGAAAGACTCACCTATAAGATCACCGGAATAAATCCAGAGGAAGAAACGAACTGGAAACAATACATGTATGGATTACTCATTTTCAACTCTATTGGATTCCTTGCTGTTTTTCTATTACAGGTATTTCAATCATACCTTCCCATTAACAAAGAAAACTTTCCTAATGTATCCTGGGACACGGCTTTTAATACAGCAATAAGTTTTATGACTAATACCAATTGGCAGGGTTATGCAGGTGAAATCGCTCTCAGTTATCTTACACAGACAGTTGGACTTACAGTGCAGAATTTTGTCAGCGCAGCAACTGGCATAGCAGTGCTAATGGCCTTAATCAGAGGTATTTCCCGAAAAACTACCAAGCATCTAGGAAATTTTTGGACCGACCTTACACGTTCTACTATTTATGTCTTGTTACCTCTTGCCATTCTGCTGGCAATTTTGCTTTCTAGTCAAGGAGTGATACAGAACTTCAAGTCCTATACAACTGTTCAAACGATTCAGGGAGAGGAGCAAACTCTTCCAATGGGTCCTGCCGCATCACAGATAGCAATCAAGCAATTAGGAACCAACGGAGGTGGTTTCTTTAATACAAACAGTTCACACCCTTTCGAGAATCCAACTCCATTTAGTAATTTCCTGGAATTGCTTGCCATACTGCTTATTCCTGCTTCTTTAACATATTCTTATGGTAAAATGGTAGGTTCTGTGCGCCATGGATGGACACTTTATATTACAATGCTGGTTTTATTTATTATAGGACTGTTTATTTCTCTGCACGCTGAATTTTCCTCAAATCCTGTTTTTCACCAATTATCATCGATGGAAGGAAAGGAAACCCGTTTCGGAATCACTAATAGCATTATATGGTCGACGGCTACCACGGCTGCTTCGAATGGTTCGGTGAATGCCATGCACGATAGTCTGACTCCCATGGCAGGAATGATTGCCATGCTAAATATCATGCTGGGAGAGATAATTTTTGGTGGTGTTGGGACCGGTTTATATACTATGATAATATTCGTATTCCTTACTGTATTTATTGCTGGATTGATGGTTGGACGAACACCGGAATACCTGGGTAAAAAAATCGGTTCTTTTGAGGTACAAATGGCAATTCTGGCTGTTCTTTTACCAAACATGATAATGCAGTTTTTTACAGCCTGGGCATCTGTAAGTGAAGCCGGGTTGTCGGGACTTAATAACAGGGGACCTCATGGTTTCTCAGAAATCCTATATGCATTCAGTTCAGCAGCAGGAAACAATGGCAGTGCTTTTGCCGGATTAAATGCGAATACTATGTTTTACAATCTGACTCTTGGTATTTCGATGCTGATCGGAAGATTTGGTGTAATCATTCCGGTATTAGCCTTAGCCGGAAGTATGGCCAAAAAAAAAATTACTCCACTTTCGGCAGGAACTTTCCGGACAGATAACTGGTTATTCGCCGGGTTATTATCAGGAGTCATACTCATTATCGGAGGCCTGACACATTTTCCAGCACTTTCACTTGGGCCTATAATCGATCATTTACTTTTAAAAAGTGGAATAACATTCTAATTTCTGACAGGATGAATTCTAAACTCTATAAAAGCATTTTCAATAAAGCAATAATACTTGAGGCTTTGAGAGACAGCTTCATAAAATTAAATCCGGTTTCATTGATCAAAAACCCGGTTATGTTTATTGTTGCGATAGGTTCAATGATAACTACAATAATTGTTGTGACAGATATCTTTCAAGAAAAATATTCTTCTTTTAACTTATGGATAGCAGTATGTCTATGGTTTACAGTATTGTTTGCAAATTTTTCGGAAGCCATTGCTGAAGGACGTGGAAAAGCGCAGGCTGAAAGCCTTAAAAAAAACCGTACTCAAACAAAAGCAAAAAAACTGGTTGGTAAGAAGGAAGAAATAGTATATGCAACTGAACTAAAAAAAGGCGATATCGTTGTTTGCGAATCGGGTGATATAATTCCATCCGATGGTGAAGTAATTGATGGAATAGCCAGCGTTGATGAATCGGCTATTACAGGAGAATCTGCTCCGGTAATCCGTGAAAGTGGTGGTGATCGATCTGCCGTTACTGGCGGCACTAAAGTAATAAGTGACCGGATCAGCATCCGAATTAGTTCTGAAATCGGAAACACTTTTATTGATCGAATGATTGAACTTGTTGAAGGAGCCAAACGTCAAAAAACTCCAAATGAAATAGCCCTATCGATACTCCTATCAGGCTTATCGATAATTTTTCTTGTGGTGGTAGTCACGCTCCCTGCTTTCTTTCGATACAGTCTCTATGCTTCCGGTATGCCATCAGAACAAAACCTGACTGTACCTATATTGACTGCTTTATTAATCTGCCTAATTCCAACAACCATCAGTGGTTTGTTAAGTGCTATCGGAATAAGCGGTATGGACAGACTAATACAGCGGAATGTCATAGCTACTAGCGGACGAGCTATCGAAGCTGCCGGCGATGTGGATGTATTGTTGCTTGATAAAACCGGTACCATTACACTTGGAAACAGAATGGCGACGGATTTTATTCCTGCCGAAGATGTTACAGTCGAAGAACTTGCCAATGCAGCACAATTATCATCATTATCGGACGAGACTCCTGAAGGACGTTCTATTGTAGTATTGGCAAAAGAGAAATTTAATATCCGGGGAAGAGATATTTCAGATCTGCAAGCAATCTTTATTCCCTTTTCAGCTCAAACTCGCATGAGCGGAGTCGATTATCGTTCGAGCGATGGAGCGCTGCACCAAATCCGTAAAGGATCATCAGATGCTATACGAACATTTATTCTCAATAACAACGGATTTTATCCCCAAAAAATCCAGGATAACGTTGTCGATTTATCACGTCAGGGTGCAACGCCATTGGTGGTCGCTGAAGACAATAAGGTACTCGGTGTTGTTCATCTTAAAGACATTGTCAAGGGTGGTATTAACCAGCGTTTTAACGAGTTGCGGAAAATGGGAATTAAAACCATCATGATCACGGGGGACAATCCATTAACTGCTGCTTCCATTGCTGCAGAAGCAGGTGTTGATGATTTTATGGCAGAGGCGAAACCTGAAGATAAATTACGTAGGATACGCATTGAGCAGGAAAACGGCCATCTGGTGGGTATGATCGGCGACGGAACCAACGATGCTCCTGCACTTGCACAAGCTGATATTGGAATTGCCATGAACTCAGGTACCCAGGCAGCCCGTGAAGCAGGTAATATGATTGATCTCGACAGCAATCCAACCAAACTCATTGAAGTAGTTGAAATAGGGAAACAGTTACTTATGACTCGCGGCTCATTAACGACGTTTAGCATTGCTAACGATGTGGCAAAATATTTCGCCATCATTCCTGCAATCTCCTTATCGCTCTATGCCAGCCCAGGAAAGGCAGGTCCTCTATCTGTTTTGAACATCATGAACCTGGCATCTCCGCAAAGTGCGATTCTGAGTGCGGTTATTTTTAACGCATTAATAATTATCCTCCTGATCCCCTTAGCATTAAAAGGAGTAAGGTATAGTCCTGTATCTGCCAATTCAGCGCTTACACGTAATATATTAATTTTTGGTCTCGGGGGTATTATTGCTCCTTTTCTTGGTATCAAATTCATCGACTTGCTAATAAACTTATAATTAGTAATGTATGATACAATTAGTGCGTAATCTAATCGACCAGCTGAAGGAGGATAGTAATCAGAGTATGAAAAAATCGATCAGTTCAAGCTCGAAGAGAATAAAGACTTGATCTTGATCACATCTGGCAAAATAATGGAACTGGATAGGATAGTTTTATACCTGCAAGAAATGTTACAATTTAACTCATCTTTAAAATCGAATGCAGAATGAGAACGATTATAATTGCATTGAAGGTATTTATATTCTTTAGTCTCCTCACAGGAATTATCTATCCATTGCTAATAACAGGAGTCGCACAAGCCTTATATCCTGAAAATGCAAATGGCAGTATTCTTAAAAAAGATGGTCAAATGATTGGCAGCTTACTGATCGGTCAACAATTCGATTCCGCAGTATTTTTCTCATCACGACCTTCGTCAGTATCATATAATCCGCTTCCATCAGGAGGTTCAAACTATGGATATACGAACAAAAGGTTGGAAGACCTGGTATCTCAGCGCAGACATAAGTTTATTTCAGAAAACAGACTTGATACGCTTATAAGTATACCATCCGAAATGTTATTCAGTTCCGGAAGTGGTCTCGATCCTCACATTTCTCCGGAAGCAGCTTATCTGCAGATTGACAGGATTGCACATGCTCGTAATTTTGACAATTTACAAAAGCGTAAATTGGAGCAACTCATTAATGACTTGACAGAACCTCCTCAGTATTTAGTGTTTGGAGAGAAAAGGGTTAATGTATTATTACTAAATTTAAAGGTTGATCAATTACAATGAGTGTTTCTGAAGATAATAGGCCTAACCCTGATGAACTTCTGGCTTCCTTAATGAATGAAGAAGAAAAAACCAGAAAAGGAAAACTGAAAATATTTTTCGGTATGTGTGCCGGTGTCGGCAAAACATATACCATGCTACAAACTGCTCTCTCCGAAAAATATAAAGGAAGCGATATTATCCTTGGTTATGTCGAAACTCATAATCGAAAGGAAACAGATGCTTTGGCACAAGGATTTGAGTCAATCCCCCGAAAAGATCACGAATATAAATCCACCACATTGCAGGAAATGGATCTGGATGCAGTAATTACCCGAAAACCTGAAATTGTTGTTGTGGATGAACTGGCCCATACCAATGTTCCAGGAAGCAGACATACAAAAAGGTACCAGGATGTTCAGGAAATTCTGGAAAACGGCATCAATGTTTATACAACACTTAATGTTCAACATCTTGAAAGCCGATCAGAAACGGTCGCTCAAATTACCGGAGTAGTAGTTAGGGAAACAGTGCCTGATGAGCTATTTGAGAATGCCGATGAAGTCGAGCTAGTTGATCTTACCCCTGAAGAACTATTGCAACGATTAAAGGAAGGAAAGGTATATTCACCTGAACAATCAAAAGAAGCAATTGAGAATTTTTTCCGGAAAGGTAACATAACAGCTCTTCGTGAGATGGCCTTACGCATTGTAGCTGATCGTGTGGATAAACAATTACACGATTATATGCAACATAAACGTATCCGTGGCCCCTGGAAGTCAGGATTACATCTACTTGTTGCAATCGATTACCATCAACATTCAACCCGATTATTACGTTGGACTAAAAACCTTTCCTACTCAATGGGAGCTCAGGTTCAGGCGTTGTATGTTGAAACAGCTCATAACTTAAATCAAAAAGAAAGGGAGCAGCTTGATAAAAATATTAACCTAGCAAAACAGCTGGGGATAATTGTCCGCATTAATACAAATAATGATGTAGTTAAAGCTATAGTTGATTATGCTCAAAAAGAAAACATTACTCATATTATAGTTGGTAAACCAAGGGTTCGTAATGTATTATCGATGTTAAAGCTTGGTAACTTTATAAATAGATTAATACGCTATAGCGGAAATATTGATGTTTACATTCTGGGATCTGACAGCCAAGCGATAGATATATACAAGAACAAAATTTCGTTGCCCTCTTTTACTTCCGACCTTAAACAATATTTGCTCGTCAGTGCCTTTGTAATTCTTACATCAGCATTTTTTTATATGATAAGGGGTCTGGTTGGTTATCAGTCCGTCTCTTTCGCCTTATTATTTCTTGTATCAATCCTGGCAATATTTTATGGAACCGGACCCATTTTATTAGCCGCAGTATTAAGCGCCGTTATCTGGGATGTATTCTTTATTCCTCCACAGTTTACTCTGCATATCGAAAATCCCATTGATGTATTGATGCTTATCATGTTCTTTATAATTGCCTTGCTCAATGGGGTATTGACATCAAGGGTAAGACGGCAGGAGCAAAAAATCAGGATCAGAGAACAAAGAACCAATGCTCTTTATCAACTTACGAAAGATTTAAACACTATTTCTGGATATAAAGATGTTACCAAAGTCGCCGCTCAGTATATCCTGAGGTATTTCAAACTTAACTGCATAATCCTGATTAAGAATGAATTTAACAAGCTTGAGATCCCATTAACAGATAATACAAAAGACTTTTTGAGTGAAAACGAGATGAGTATTGCCAGCTGGGTATTCAGGCACTCGGTTAAAGCAGGTAAATATACTGATACTTTACCTTCTGGTGATTATACATTTTATCCTCTTAAGGGAAATAGTGGTAATAATATAGGGTTTGCTGATTTTCTCAGCATAAATTATTAGCAAAAATTAAATT
>CAZWIU010000048.1:0-30563 GCA_964634105.1 uncultured Bacteroidales bacterium
AAATTTAATTTTTGCTAATAATTTATGCTGAGAAAATCAGCAAACCCTATATTATGATACATCCAACCGCAGAAGTGCAAAGTCTGAACATTGGCCCCGATTGTACGATATGGCAATTTGTGGTGATACTTCCAGGTGCAGTAATAGGAAGTAATTGCAACATAAATGCTCATTGCTTTATCGAGAATAATGTAATCATCGGCAACAATGTTACCTTGAAATGCGGTGTTTACTTATGGGATGGTATATCGCTGGGGAATAATGTATTTATCGGGCCTAATGTTACTTTTACAAATGATAAATACCCCCGATCAAAAAGGCATGATATCAACTTTCAAAAGACCGTGATTGAGGATGGTGCATCCATTGGAGCAGGAAGTGTAATACTCGGCGGAATTACCATCGGAAAGAATGCTATGATCGGAGCCGGAAGTGTTGTTACTAAAAGTGTTCCGGAAAACCAGCTCTGGCTTGGAAATCCGGCCAGATATATACGCGAAATATGATCAAATTCCTCGATATTCAAAAAATTATCGAAAGTTTTGAGCCTGAAATCACCCGGGCTGTGGGAAGAGTTATTCAGAAAGGATGGTATTTGCTTGGGGAGGAGGTGAACCTTTTTGAAAGCGAATATGCTGCCTACACAGGTGTTAAGCATTGCATTAGTGTGGCCAACGGATTGGATGCGTTAAGATTGATCCTAAAAGCATACATCGAAATGGGTATTATGCAGGAAAGCGATGAAGTTATTGTCCCTGCAAATACATACATAGCGTCTATTCTTGCTATCACCGACAACAGGCTCAACCCTGTTCTGGTTGAACCGGATAGTGGAAATTACAACCTGGATTTATTACGTATTGAAAAGTCCATCACTTCCCGAACGAAAGCAATAATGGTGGTACATCTCTATGGACAGGCGTGCTGGTCTGCTCATCTGGAGCAGATTTCCAGGAAGTATAATCTGAAAATAATCGAGGATAACGCCCAGGCAGCGGGTGCATTGATACAGGTCCGGGGTTCAAGCCATGAATCACAAAACGCTATGCGTCCGACCCGAAGCGCAGAACATAATATTATGCAACATACCGGATCGTTGGGACATGCCGCCGGGCACAGCTTTTATCCGGGAAAGAATCTGGGCGCTCTGGGCGATGGTGGAGCTGTTACAACAAATGATGATGATCTGGCTTCAGTTGTCAGATCAATAGCTAATTATGGCTCTTCAAAGAAGTATGTTAACGATTATAAAGGATTGAATTCCCGGTTGGATGAAATACAAGCTGCTGTACTCAGAATTAAGCTTCGCCGGCTGGATACCGATAATCAACGTCGCCGTGAAATTGCTCAATTCTACCATGATAATATTAATCATCCTTCTATTATTTTACCCTTTACTGACCTGTCGGTATCTGTTGTTGATAATCTTGCCCACGTTTGGCATCTTTTCGTTATCAGGAATCCACAACGGGACCTGTTGCAACAATACTTAACTGAACATGATATTCAAACACTCATTCATTATCCCATACCACCCCATAAACAGAGAGCATATAAGGAATGGAATCATTTACACTTCCCGGTAACAGAAAAAATTCATCAGGAAGTATTAAGCCTTCCCATGAGCCAGGTAATGACCGATAATGAAGTTTATAAAGTGGTTGAAACAATCAACTCTTATAAATAAAGGTCTCTAAGGAATACCTATTTCAGTATTCAATACTTCTGTTTTATTAATGTCCGAACAGCAATCCTCCTACCGACAGATAGTTAAAGCTACATCACTGTTTGGAGGAGTACAGGTATTTAGTATTATCATCTCTGTCATCCGATCAAAGTTTGTGGCAGTATTACTGGGCACCACCGGTATGGGTATTAATGGATTGCTTCTCTCAACTACAACATTCATCTCTTCTATTACCAATTTCGGACTTGGGACCAGCGCGATAAAAAATGTTTCCTCGGCTGCAGCATCAGACGATGACTCCCAGGTATCAAAAGTTGTCAACGTGGTGCGCCGGTTAGTTTGGGTTACAGGACTACTGGGGATGATTATTACGGCTATTCTCTCTCCGTGGTTGAGTAAGATTACATTTGGCAGCAGTAAATATACCTATGCATTTATATGGATATCTGTTACACTTCTGTTGAATCAGATCTTTTCGGGTCAGATGGTAGTTTTACAGGGTCTCCGTAAGCTCAAATACCTGGCTAAGGCAAATGTGATCGGATTACTGATAGGATTGCTGATAACTGTTCCTGTTTATTATTTCTGGAGGATCGAAGGTATTGTGCCTGTCATCATTATAACATCTGTTACAGGAGTAGGATTATCCTGGTTTTTTGCCCGGAAAATAAAACTGAAACCTGTTGTGATCACGCGCAGTGAAACATTAACGGTAGGCAAGGAAATTCTTAAACTGGGTTTTGTTCTGAGCCTGAATGGCATCATCGTGAGTCTGATTTCTTACCTGGTTAGAATATTTATCAGTAATACGGGAGGGGTAGAACAGGTTGGGCTTTATAATGCAGGATTCTCCATTATTAACACTTATGTTGGTATGGTATTTAGCGCCATGGGAACGGACTATTACCCCAGATTATCAGCTGTTGCAGGTGATAATGTTAAAACCCGTACATTAATTAATCAACAGGCCGAAGTTGCTATCCTGATATTGGCCCCGGTTCTGGCAATATTTCTTGTTTTCATTAAGTGGGTGGTCATGCTGTTATATTCTGCCGAATTTCTGGCGATAGATGAGATGATCCACTGGGCTATGATTGGTATATTCTTTAAGGCTGCCAGCTGGTCAATTGCTTTTAGTCTGATCGCCAAAGGTGCAAACAAGCTCTTCTTATGGAATGAAATTCTGGCAAATTCATACACATTGCTGTTTAATATTCTGGGGTACAAACTTGCAGGACTTGAAGGACTTGGTATCTCATTTCTGTTGGCGTATATAGTGTATTTCATCCAGGTATTTATTGTTACAAAACATAAATACGCATTCAATTTTGATGGTGCATTCTATAGAGTAGCAGGTTTTCAAATTTCTATCGGTCTGCTGTGTTTCATTATTATGCGATTACTCAGCGCACCCTGGACTTATATCATTGGCTCTGTGTTGATCGTTATATCTGCAATCTATTCATTAAAAGAACTTGAAAAAAGGCTGGCAATTAAAGAAATCATGTTGAAAAAAATCCACGACTTAAGGAACAGATAGATGTTGATGAACGATTCTAAAGAAAAACCCGCATTGGGTAAGATCGATGAACCATCAGAGATACTGGTTTCTATTATTATTGTTACCTATAATTCGGGTAAATATGTTCTTGAAACCCTTGAGAGTGCTAAGGCACAATCGTACAGAACCATTGAATTAATTGTCAGTGACGATTGTTCAACAGATAATACTGTTGAAATATGCACCGAATGGCTCGATAAGCATAAAGTAAGATTTAGCAGGACAGAGCTGATTAAATCAGAAAAGAATACAGGGATTGCTGCAAATTGTAACAGGGGTGTGAAAGCAGCACAGGGTGAGTGGATAAAGATGATAGCCGGCGATGATATCCTTACCGAAGAATGTATTGCTGTGTGCATGGAATTTGTTAAACAAAGAGAGCACGAGAATATCCAACTTATTCATGGAAGCGCCAAGATGTATGAAGATCATTTCGATGAATCCCGTTTTTTCAGGAAACGTGGCTTGCCTGAATGGAAATTCAATCAGCCTGATATAACCCCCCGGGAGCAATACAACATACTGCTCAGAGTATGCCCCATTGTAACCCCAACCGTATGTATAAAAAGAAATGTTTTTGATCTTGTTGGATATTTCGATGAGGAAATTCCGTTTTGGGAAGATCGTCCCATGTGGTTAAGATTAACCAAAGCAGGGATTAAATTTTATTTTATTGATGCGGAACTTGTAAAATATCGTGTTCATTCGGCGTCAGTTCAGAAAGCCCAGAATAAAAAGTATTTTAGCGGGTACCTGATATCACGCGACAAAGCATTCTCATCACTCGTTCTTCCCGACCTGCCTTTTTATGAACGCTTTATTAATTGGTATATGATTACTGTCAGACGAGTCATGATCCGATTAGGATTGGACAAGAACACTACTTTAACTCATTATCTCTACTCGGGGTTGACATATTTTGCAGAAAAGAGACTAAACAAATTTATTGCGCTGTACGACGAAAATTGAAGATAGTGCAATGTATATCTTTCATCAGATACGTCGTTAAATTCAATAGTAACAAATTCGAAGCGGAAAACCTGTAATCATTAAATGTACGATCAACTTCCATTAAGCATAATAGTGCCGGTTTTTAAAGCTGAGAAATTTCTCCCTGCCTGCCTCGACAGCATCTTATCCCAGACTTTTACCGATTTTGAATTAATACTGATAGACGATGGTTCGCCGGATAATAGTGGAAAAATATGCGATGAATACGCATTGAAGGATACCCGGGTAAAAGTTATTCATAAGATGAACGGGGGTGCAAGCACAGCCCGCAATGCAGGTGTAGAAGCAGCTCAAGGCAAATATATCGGTTGGGTAGATGCCGATGACTATATATCTCCGGTAATGTATGCCACGCTGCATTCATTGGCTGAAAATTACAACGCTGATATTGCCGAGTGCCAGTACATGTTGCAAATTGAGGGTCGTTCGACACGAAGTGGCGTGGAAGAGCCTGTTGTTTATGGGACTGACGACTTTATCCTGAAGCAGTTTTTTACTGCCAGGATGAATCCGGGTCTAACAACGAAAATATATAAAAAAGAACTATGGAATGGTATTCATTTTCCGGTGGGCAGGAAACATCAGGATTGCTATGTTAATATGCGCTTTGCATTAATGCCGCTGAGATACGTCAGAACTGCAGATCCATTGTATTATTACGTTGTACGTGAAAACAGTATTACCACAACGCTTACAGCCAGTGAAATACGTCAGGCTATCTACCTGTATGATTATACAATGGAACTGGCATCGGCTGATGGAACCACTGATACCGCCAGAAAATTCCTGGTGAAAGATGCGATAAACCGCCTGATTGGAAGATATTTTGAAGTCTCAGTGAATTCATGTATACCGGATCTGTATGTCTATAATCGTTATTTGTGGAGAAAACTTGGACTTAAGCTTATAAAATACCTGCTCAGTGCCAAACTTCCCTTTAAAACAAAAGTGAGCTATTCATTGTTACTGCTAAACCTGAAAAAAATGCAGAAATTTTTGCATGACTACCTGGGTAAAAAATAATATGCCGAATCAAGTTTCGAATTATGAGTAATCAGAAGAAGCCTGCTATCAGCATTATCGTACCTGTATATAATGCAGAAAAATACATTGGCAGGTGCCTTGATAGTATTCTTGCCCAGACATTTAGTGATTATGAGCTCATTCTGGTCAATGACGGTTCAACCGATACTAGTGGCAAAATATGCGATGATTACTCCCGCCTGGAAAACCGGATTAGTGTTGTTCATAAACCGAATGGCGGACAAAGCACAGCAAGAAATGCCGGAGTTGAGATTGCCAAAGGAAGTTACCTGGGTTTTGTCGACGCAGATGATTATATCGCCCCAACCATGTTACAGACGTTATATGACCTGGTAATCAGCTACCAGGCGGATATTTCTGAATGCGGTTATATTTCAGTTTTTAAAGATAGGGAGGTTGTTTGTGAATTTGGTAAGGGTATTGAATTTGGTGAAGGCAATTATCTGACTGAAAAATTTATTAACGCTGATATTTTTTATGGTGTTGTAACTAAGTTATTTAAAGCTTCGCTTTTTGATCATGTACACTTTCCTCACGGAAGAATCTACGAGGATACCTGGATGACACTGAACTTCTGCCTTGAACCTTTAAAGTATGTCAGAACAGAGCAGCCTTTGTATTATTACGATCAGACAGCCAGTAGTACGTTACGTTCGGAACTTACACAGCGTAAAGCCCGCGAATACATATACATTCTTGAAAATCAGCTGGCGCTGATCGAACGAAAGGTTGCTGACAACTATCTCAAAAAAAGATTATTCCGGAGGATCATGGAAAAAAGTGTTTTCTGGTACCTGGATCTGGCACTTTCGAAGAACAGGAAAATACGACCATACTCAAGACTTTATCTCAGGAGGATGGATTATACGTTGATAGACTGCATTAGATCTAACAATATTCCTTTCAGAAATAAACTGTCATTTTTAATTTGCAAAACAGGATTTTCAGGAGTATTGAGGTTTATTAAAAATAGGTTATCCTAGTGGCATGAAGAGAGAAACAGGCGATATGGGAAACATAGAATTCTCTGTAGTGATTCCTTTATATAACAAAGAAAGAAGCATTCGTTCAACGATTGAATCTGTACTTAGTCAAACCTATCCCAATTTTGAACTGATTATCGTCAACGACGGATCTACAGATAACAGCCTTCAGGTTGTCCAGTCATTCAACGATTCCAGAATAATCATCTATAATAAGCCCAATGGAGGAGTTTCCAGTGCACGTAATCTGGGGATCCAACAATCAAAAAATGACTATGTAGTATTTCTTGATGCGGATGATTTCTGGTTTCCTTTTTGTCTGGATGAATTTTGCAGGTTAATTAATGCATTTCCCGATGCGGAGGTCTTTTGCACGAACTACAATATGACAGGAAAAAATCTGAAGGGCTCTGATCGGATATACCTTGTTGACGATTATTATTATACTTCTGCCTATTTTCTGGCGAAATGGAGCATCCCGATAATGCTTACAGGTTGCCTGGCAATTAAAAGAAACCTGTTTGCTGAAGTTGGAGATTTTAATGAGAATATAACCCACGGCGAGGATGTCGATATGTGGCAAAGACTGGCGAACAGGTATAAACTTGCAAAATCAGAGAAGGTTACTACCATTTACCGCACGGAAACAGAAAACCGGGCCTCATTGTTAGATGAAAAGTTGAAAAGAAAAGCGGAATTGAATCAATCTGCCAAAACTGGGGCGTTGAGCAAATCGGAAAAACTCTATTATGGAGTCGAATCTGCCTTGGAATTGAAATCATGTATTACATCCGGCACGAATTTTCAGAGCCTTGGAAAACAATTAAAAAATTTAAGTTGGTTGATCAGAGGGATGCTTTTTATATTTAAAATCCGTATTTTAAATATTCCTTCATCACCAACAATAAAAGCAGGTAAATGTCTGAATTGAAAAGTACCTATATTCCGTATTCTTACAATTCTGTATCCAGGGATATTGGATTGATTCTTTTGTTCTTTCTGATATGGCCATTTGGTGCTTTTTTATATGCTCTGTATTACTACAATAAAAAAGAATCGAAAATTGTGTTCATCCTGTTTACAGGCCTTTTCGGTTATTCGATGTTGCCTATGTCACCAGGATTGGACCTGTACAGGGTTCTGCATGAATTTCCGACGTATTCAAGCTTAAGTTATAGTGATTTTAAGCAGAGTTTCCGAAATCTATATTCAAATTCAGGAGATAGTGCATCAGTCGACTTATATCGCGATACAGTAACGTTCATTGTATCGCGGTTCACCGAAAACGGGAAATGGCTTATGTTAGCTTTCGGACTATTTACCGGATATGCCTATACAAAAGTTTTGTCACTCTTTATTGGAGAAGGGCAGGAAAGAAATATCCACCTGTATATACTTATTATTTCTTTTTCCTTTATTATTAGCATCGATCAGATTTCGGGCGTCAGATTTTGTCTGGCTGCTTATGTATTCTTCTTTGGGGCGATTCATGTTATTATAAATGGCGATAAACGTTACTTATTCGTTGCCGCACTTGCCATACTAATACATTTTTCTTTCATAACGGTGGTATTACTTCTTATTGTTTTCCTGAAACTGAAAAACTATCCTGGTATCATCTACGCCCTTGTGATTCTTTCATTCATCCTGCCAAATCTTTTGCACAGTTATATTCTTCAATACGCAGGAATATTCGGACAAGCTATTGAAGCACGAACGGAATTATATAAAGACCTTACCTCCGAATTGAATTATGGCGCCGATACTTCCTGGTATGTCAGATACAGAATCAGTCTTATGCAGATATTTTGCTATTTGGTATTGGTTTTAACCCGTATTAGGAAAAAGTTTATAAACTACTCGGATAGAACAAGCGATTTGTTTTTCTTCTGTCTCCTGGTTCTGACTTTTGTCAATTTCACCATGGATATTCCACATTTGGGATATAGATTTCAGTTTATCTTTTTGATGTTTTCTATGTACTATCTATATAAATTATATACTGAAAATTCAGAATCGGTTTTAATCGCCAGGCTGATCTATACTGCACTGCCATTCTCAATCCTGATGATTTTTTACGGGCTGCGCAGTATTTTGTACCTGACACCTCTTTCATTGTATCTGTTCAATTTACCAGGAATATTCTTTTATCAACCCACCCAGACAGTCTGGTTGGATCTATTCTGACAAGTAGTATTATCTAACACGTTCAAATAAATGAGTATCGTAAGTTCATTCAGGCAAAATTTATCCAATAGTTATGGCAGAAGTATTTCTAAAAAGGTTGTCGTGTTCGAATCCGACGATTGGGGAAGCCAGCGCATGCCTTCGCTTGATTCGTTTGAAAGACTCGAGAAATCAGGACTTGATTTAAGATCGTTTGATGCTGAACGCTATAATCTGAACGATACCCTGGCTACCGGTCAGGATCTTGAAAGCCTGTTTGAAGTTCTTTCCGGCGTAAAGGATGCAGCCGGAAATTGCGCAGTATTTACACCTATTAGTATTGTAGCTAACCCCGATTTTCAAAAAATCCATGATTCCGGATTCCGGGAATATTTCTATGAACCTTTTCCTGAAACGCTGAAACGTTTTCCGGGTTGTGAGCATTCATTCGATCGCTGGAAAGAAGGCATTCAGAAGAAACTGTTTGTTCCCCAGATGCATGGCCGTGAGCACCTGAACGTAACGGCATGGATGAAAGATCTTAAGAACGGACAACACCAGACCATATTAGCCTTTAAGGAAGGATTGTGGGGTTTTGTACCTCCTGCATACCCGGGAGTGGATTATCAGGCAGCATTTTTACTTACAGATACGGATGAACTTGAGTACCAAAGAAGTATCATCAAAGAAGGTCTGCAGCTTTTTACCGAACTCTTTGGTTATAAAGCTGAATACTTTGTACCCCCCAACGGGCCTTTCAATAATTCACTTAATAAAACCCTGGCTGAGAACGGCATAAAATTCCGATGTGCTTCAAAAATCCAGAATGAAACTATCGATTTCGGTAAGACCAGGAAAGTATTTCATTATATCGGACAGAAGGAATCGAATGGTATAACCTATATAACGCGTAATTGTTTTTTTGAACCGAGCCAGGCTGGTAAGGACTGGATCGATAGTTGCCTGAATGATATTAAAATTGCATTCCGATGGAATAAGCCTGCTATAATCAGCTCCCACAGGGTAAACTATATCGGGGCACTGAATCCCGCAAACCGCGATAAGGGGCTTAGTCAGCTCGCAGGCTTACTTAAGTTAATTGTCAGGAATTGGCCGGACGCAGAATTCATGACAACACCTCAGGTAGGAGCTTTATTGAAGAAAGAATAGACCATTGGATAACTTTTTATATATATTATCACTATTTGAAACTCCCGATCAGAGGACGATAGATCGTCTTTCAGTACTCTATAGCGACGTGGACAGGCTTTCTTACTTTGTTGCTGAGATCATAAAGCCAAGACTTAATAAGGAGCTTATAAAGGGTAAAAGGGTATTGCTTAAGCCAAACTGGGTAAAACATTCAAGAAACCCGGAGGATGAAATATGTCTCAGGACGCATGATAATTTTGTGCTTGCTGTGACAAAAGTGATTCTCACCATGGAGCCCTCGCTGCTCATCATAGGCGATGCTCCGATCCAGGGCTGCAACTGGGACAACATGATCTCCGGTAAATTGTTGAAAGAATTAAACAAATTATCTGACCAATATGCTACCCCTGTCCAATTAAAAGATTTCAGGCGAAGAACCTATCGTTTATCTGATAATAACCCGCAATCGCAGCTCAAACCCATGTCGGACTATCTGATCTTCGACCTGGGAGAAGAAAGCCTTCTTGAGCCTATTACCGTGTCCGGGCAATCCAAATTCAGGGTGACCAACTATGATCCCGATCGTATGTCCTCCGCTCATGCACCCGGTGTACATAGGTATTGTATAACCAACGAGCTGTTCTTGGCAGATGTGATAATATCGCTTCCTAAAATAAAGACTCATCAGAAAACAGGTCTGACAGGAGCTTTGAAGAATATTGTAGGTCTTAACGGTGACAAGGACTTTCTCCCTCATCACCGGCTGGGTGGGACCAGATTCGGGGGTGACTGCTACCCGGGAGGATCTTTGCTCAGGTACTGGTCTGAAATAATGCTTGATAAAGCGAACAGGAGACAGGGAAAGAAAATCTTCTGGTACTGGCAAAAATTCTCATCACTCTTATGGCGATTATCACTTCCGGGTAATGAACATAATATTGCTGCAGGATGGCATGGTAATGACACTACCTGGCGAATGGTTGCCGATCTGAACAGAATTGCAGAATACGGAAATGCAGACGGGACATTATCCGAGAAACCTTTACGCAAAATATTCAGCCTATGCGACGGAATAATCGGAGGTCAGGGTGATGGTCCATTGGAACCAATACCTTTTCCACTCGGAATAGTTTCTTTTACTAATAATTCTCTCGCAAATGATCGGGCAATGTCAATATTAATGGGACTACCGATCGATAAAATTCCTTTATTGAACAGTTTGCCATATAAAGAAACTGAATGTGAAATACAGCTGAATAATAAAAATATCCGGATGGAGGAGTTGGGTCAATATGCCTTAAAAGCGCTGCCACCAAAAGGTTGGGTTAATTACTTCAATGCAGCCAATTGAAACAGAACATGAGCAACAGATAATCAGGCTACAAACAACGATAATTAGCCAATCATCATTTGTTCCCGCATGAAGTAGCAATCGGGTATCTTGACAAGTTATAAAAAATTATACAGATGAAAATAGGAATTCACCCTGCAAAAGGTTCTTTCAGCGAACGCTGGGTTGCATATTGTAATACAAACCAGATAAATTATAAACTGGTCGATTGTTACAGAAATGATATTATACAGCAATTATCCGGTTGCGATGCCTTAATGTGGCACTTCAATCATAAGGGTTCCAAGGACAGCAAGTTTGCTAAACAACTTCTGTATGCTGTGCAGGCGTCCGGTAAATTGGTATTTCCTGATTTCAATACCATGTGGCATTTTGACGATAAAGTCGGGCAGAAATATTTGCTGGAATCTATTGGTGCACCGCTTGCACCTGCTTATGTATTTTATAGTAAAAAAGAAGCAAAAGAATGGGCGGATAAAACCCTGTACCCCAAAGTTTTCAAAATGCGCACCGGCGCAGGTTCTGAAAATGTTAAGCTGGTAAAGTCAAAAAATGCAGCCCATAAATTGATCAGAAAAGCTTTCGGAAGTGGGTTTAAACAGTATGAAGCATGGAGCAATCTGACGGAGCGCATACGTAAATACAAGCTGGGAAAAACAAACCTGTGGGATGTCATCAAAGGAATTATTCGATTGGTATATCCTACAAAATATTCCAAGGTCGCGGGAAGGGAGGTCAATTATATTTATTTCCAGGATTTCATAGCCAACAACGATCACGATATACGTGTTGTGATAATCGGAGATAAAGCCTATGCCATAAAACGCATGGTAAGAGAAAACGACTTCAGAGCTTCGGGAAGCGGCTTTATTTTATATGAACGCGACCTTTTTAAAGAAAGCACTATTGATCTTTCATTTAGAATTGCTGAGAAGCTCAGAAGCCAATGTGTAGCGTTTGATTTTGTATTTGATAACGACAATCCACTCTTGGTTGAAATTAGTTATGGTTTTTCCCCGGAAGGATACGATCCGTGTACGGGTTACTGGGACAGAAATCTGACCTGGCATGAAGGTAAGTTTAATCCCTATGGGTGGATGGTGGAGGATCTTATTAAGCGTTTCAAAGAAAAGCATTCTCATTAAGACTTGCATAATTGCCCTCCCGAAACAGTTTAAAGGAATCAACATTGGACATGGAGAAAAAGAAATTGTGCCTGGTAATTCCGTCGCTTCAGGCTGGCGGAATGGAAAGGGTTATGTCTGAACTGGCCGTCTATTTTTCTTCTCATAATGGGGTGGAAGTGCATATGATTCTTTACGGCATTACACGGGAGATATTCTATTCTATACCGGAAACAGTGATAGTCCATCGGCCTGTGTTTTCCTTCAATAATAAAAGAAGGTTTTTTAGTACTATTAAAACAATGGCTTTTCTCAGAAGAGAAATTAAAGGGATAAAACCTCACAGTATTCTGAGTTTTGGCGAATATTGGAATAGCTTTGTTTTATTGGCGCTGACAGGGTTGAAATTTTCAGTATTCGTTTCGGACAGATGTCAACCGGACAAAAGCCTCGGCAAAATGCATGATACGTTACGTAAACTCCTCTATCCCAGGGCTGCAGGCATCATTGTACAGACCGAAAAAGCAAGGGAGATTTATAGCCGTCAGATAAAACATGCCAACATAGCTGTTATCGGAAATCCGATAAAAAGTGTTGATACCGGGAAAAAAATTCGAAAAGAAAATATTGTACTGATGGTAGGAAGATTTATTAAAACAAAACATCAGGATAAATTAACGGAGCTCTTTCTCAGAATCTCAAATCCTGACTGGAAACTGGTACTGGTCGGATATGATCATTTAAAGCAAAAGCTTTCTGAGAAACTAAGGAAAATCATTGCCGGTGCACATGCGGAAGAATCTGTTATCATTGCTGGCAAGCAGGCTGATGTCGAAACCTACTATCTGAAAAGTAAGATCTTTGCTTTCACCTCAAGCTCGGAAGGATTCCCGAATGTTATCGGCGAAGCGATGTCGGCAGGCCTCCCTGTTGTAGCATTCGATTGTATTGCAGGGCCATCTGAAATGATCGAAAATAATAAAAGCGGATTCCTTATCCCATTGTTTGATTACCAACAATTTCAGGAAAAACTCCAACTCCTGATGGAAAACGATGAAATGAGAGATTCTTTTGGCCGGAGGGGTAGTGAAATCATTGAACAGTTTTCATTGGACCGTATTGGTGAAAAATATTCCAGGTTCATTTTAAGGGAATAATAATCGATTATAAACATATACCAGCAATAATATGAAAGTTCTAGTTACAGGAGCAGCCGGGTTTATAGGTTCAGCAATAGTGCCGGCTCTTCAAAAAGAAGGTTATGAGATCTATGTACTCGATAACCTGTCGTTTGGAAGTCGTGAATTTATTGACATACCCGACAGTCATTTCTTCCTGGCTGATATCAGAGACGCTGCGAAGGTTCAGGAAATTACAGGATGTGTGAAGCCCGATATAGTTATTCATCTGGCTGCTATTCATTTCATACCATACTGCAACCAGCATCCGGTTGAGGCAGCAGATATTAATATCAGGGGAACAATGAATGTATTGAATGCCTGTCAGAATCTTTCTACATTAAAGAAAGTATTTTTTGCCTCTACTGCCGCGGTCTATCCAATCTGCGACCATGCAGTAAACGAAGAACACATGCTGCTCCCTCTCGATATTTACGGGTTAAGCAAACTTACCGGCGAATATTTGTGTAAAAAATTTAACCTTGAAACTGGTGTCGATACTATTGTATGCCGGTTTTTTAATGCTTTTGGCCCGAACGAAACAAATCCGCATTTGATACCGGAGGTTGAGAAGCAGCTGAAAGAGGGAATGCGCACAATCAAATTAGGAAATCTTACCCCTAAACGGGATTTTATCCATACTTACGATATGGCTTCTGCAGTAATTAAACTGATAAAATTGAAAAATTCCGGATATGATACGTTTAATCTTGGACGGGGAATAGAATATTCCGTAGTAGAAATTGTGGAAGCTTTTGAAAGACAACTGAATGAGAAAATCACGATCGAAGTCGACCCTGCCCGCGTGAGAAAAGTAGAACGAGAGCATCTTTTGGCCGATGTATCCAAACTGAAAAAAGCTACGGGATGGGAACCGGTATGGGGTATTGATGAAGGGATTAAAAACCTTGTTGAAAGTTGGAATAGCCGGATGTAATATTAAATTCAATTATATGAATAAAAAGCGACTCAAACTTGGTATCCTGTTTTATTTCAGCTCACAATGGATGGGTGGAATTATCTATATCATTAACCTGATCAAAATTCTTGAATTTCTTGAGGACGATGAAAAACCGGAGATATTACTTTTCTATAGGCCGGGGTTAAAGAAATTTGTGGAAGAAATTCAGTATCCCTATCTGACTGCTGTTGAGTGGACATTTCCTTCCATCAGCAAGGGTATTGTCAGATCTTTGCTTTCACGAAAAAATGTGTTTGTTGATAGCATTATTAAGAAGTATGATGTTGATGCAATATTTCCAATGCACGATTTTCCCGTAAGGACAAAAACCAAGGTTAAGCTTGTTTCCTGGTGGGCTGATCATCAGCATAAGCACTATCCGGAATTTTTTACCAGGATGCAGGTTTTCGGAAGAAACCTTCGTACCCGGCTCATCCTCAGGAATTGCGATGATCTGGTTGTTTCAAGTCAGGATGTGCTGGATGATTTTAACCGGTTCTTTTCGGTACGGAAAGATATGAGAGTCCATATTTTTCACTTTGTCTCTGTGATTGATAACATGGAAAACTTGAAGATTGAAGAACTGCGATCGAAATATAGTCTGCCTGAAGAGTATTTCATGGTCTCAAACCAGTTTCACAAGCATAAAAATCACAGGATTGTCCTGCTCGCTCTGGCCAGGCTGAAAGAAAGGGGCATAAAACTTCATGTAGCTTTCACGGGAAAATTTCCTGCTGCAGCCGATTCACCCTATCTGGCTGAACTTCATAAAATAATCGATGAAAACAATCTCCATAACCAGATTACGATGCTGGGGCTCATTTCACGAGCCGATCAGCTTCAAATTATGAGGCACGCACAGGCAGTTATCCAGCCTAGTCTTTTCGAAGGGTGGAGTACCGTCATTGAGGATGCGAAGTCGTTACAGGTCCCTGTTGTAGCATCCAATTTGAAGGTAAACATTGAACAGCTTGGCAACGAAGGAGTTTATTTCGACCCGCATAATGCTGATGAACTTACTGCAATCCTGTCGAACTATCCTAAACGGAACCTGAACGATACATTCTATGAAGATTATACGACGAGAGTGAAGGCAGCAGCGAAAACGCTTATTGCTATTTTCCGATCCTGAATGATAAATTAATTTTAAAAGCTCTATTGCAATTTTGTTATGCAGTAATGAAAGAAAAGAGAAAAATATTTATTAATCAGGATTCTGGTTATCTGATGATCGACATCATTAATGCTTATGCCCAGGCAGGGTATAAGTGTATTTTGCTGACAGGTCGTCTGGTTGAGCGTAATATACCCCTGGCCCCTGGTACGAAAATAGAAAAAATCATCCGGTACAACAGATCCGGCATCCTGAAACGGCTATTCACCTGGATTGTCGGGTTTTTTCAGATCGTTTGGAAAGTTAAAACAAAATACCGCCACGACGAGTTGTTTATTGTTTCAAATCCACCACTGGCAACACTTCTGCCTAATTGGGTAAAGAATCAGTGCGATTTGCTGATATTCGATATATACCCGGATGCCTTGGTCGAAACCGGTTATCTTACCGAACAATCGTATATTATTAAATTATGGAAGAAATTAAATTCCAAGGCGTTTGCTAAAGCAAATAAAATATTTACGATCAGCGATGGAATGAAACAGGTACTGCAGTCCTACACAACTAAGAAGACTGTTGAAGCAGTGCCACTCTGGACCGACAATACATTCCTGAAACCCATTGAAAAGGAATCAAATCCATTTATCCTGAAGCACAATTTGCAAGGAAAATTTATCGTAATGTATTCCGGGAATCTGGGCCTTTCTTCTGAGGTCCATATTGTAGTGGATATAGCCGCGACTGTTGGCAGAACGGATATTATCTTTTTAGTCATCGGGGAGGGTGCCAAAAAAGATCTCATCAGGGAAAAATCATTAGCATTGGGTCTCACAAACCTGATCATGTTGCCATGGCAGTCAACAGCCGATCTCCCTTACTCACTCTCCGCTGCTGATCTTGCTTTTGTATTCCTGGGTAAAAACATATCAAAACTGGCTCTCCCTAGCAAACTTTTTAACTTTTTGTCGGTGGGAGCTCCCATTCTTTGCATAGCCAGGAAGGGATCGGAGGTTGAAAGCCTGGTTAATAAATATAGTTGCGGTTACTGCTATGAACCTGATGATATTAAAGGCATATCGGAATGCATTGTTGAGTTGGCCGAAAATAATCAACTGCATTCAACCATTAAGAAAAATTCCCTGAAAGCTTCTGAGGATTTTTCCTGCCGTAATGCTCGTAAGTTTCTTCAGGAGGCCTTTCTGACATGAGAGAGAAAGTTAAACAAGTAAAATGAATAGTGTTGTATGTATAAGCGTTTTCTAAAATCTATCATTGACTGGATGCTGGCCTTAATTGCCCTGGTTGTGTTATCTCCTGTATTGATCGTTGTCGCTATAGCTATTAAACTCGACTCAAAGGGGCCAATATTTTTCAGACAACAAAGGCTTGGCCGTGATGGCAAAGTTTTCAAGATCTATAAATTCCGATCGATGGTTGTACATAATCCTGAGAGTACAAAATTACTCTATGAGAACGATCCAAGAATAACCCGCGTAGGTCGTTTCATACGAAAGACGAGCCTCGACGAGTTACCTCAGTTGTTTAATATCCTGGCAGGGGACATGAGTTTTATAGGTCCCAGGCCACCAGTGCCTTACTTCCCTAAAAAAATTGATGAGTATAACGAGTTTGAAAGGCAGCGCTTTAAAGTTAAGCCCGGAATAAGCGGACTAGCCCAGATCAGATGTCGTGAAATACATGACTGGAATATCAATATCCCGATCGATGTTGAATATGTGCAGCATTATTCGTTCACCTATGATTTGAAACTGTTCCTGCAGTCACTGAAAGCTTTCTTCGTAACAGACAACATATACAGAAAAGAATAAACTATATTTCTTCCTATGAATACCGATACAAAGAACAGAATAATCGCTATTCACCAGCCCAATTATATTCCATGGCTGGGATATTACTATAAGATATATCAATCCGATATTTTTGTTTTTCTTGATGATGCCCAGTTCTCGAACCAGGGAATGCATAATTACACCTATATAAAAACCCAATCGGGACCATTCCGGCTGAAATATCCTGTTCAGCAAAGTCTGGGAGATAAAATTCTGGATGTTCATGCAAAGGATGAGCTGGGATGGAAAGAAAAACATCTATCCATCCTCCAGGCAAATTATGGCAAAGCCGGATATTTTAAGCCCGTATTCGATGAGTTCAGGGAGTTGTTATTTTCCACCCGCTATCAGAATATTGCAGATCTGAACATTGCCATAATAAAGTTCTTTTGTAAAAAGCTGGGAATAAATGCTGAGTTTATTAAATCATCAGAATTAAATCTGAACCTATCCAAAACGGAGAAGATCATTGCTATTTGCAAAGCGCTTGGCGCTAATGTATATTATTCCGGAACGGGGGCTAAAGCATACCAGACTGAAGAAGAATTCAGCGCTAACGGAATTGAGTTGAAATATTCTGTGTTTAAGCCATTTCAGTATGCACAGCAATGGGAAGGTTCACAGTCGAATGTAACAGCGCTCGATTATTTTATGAATTGCGGCTACGATTGGGAAAGGGTATTGAAAGAACAGAACTAACCGTAAATATGGAAATAGGCAGCTTTATTGGTCTTGACTTAAGCAACCCGGGGGAGTATTATAGCCAGACAATTAATATCGCCCGGCTGAATTCGGCGAGGGCTGGCATTTATCATGCATGCAGATTGTATGGCTGTGATACAGTACACATCCCTTATTACCTCTGTCCAACAGTCAAAAACTTTCTCCATCAAAAAGAAATTAAAACAATACCCTATTTCATTCATAATGATTTTGAACCGGTCTTGATAAAACAGGAGAATAATCAGGCTGTTTTGATTGTCAACTATTTTGGTATTCTTTCCAACCATAAAATCAGTACGCTTGCAGGTCGTTTCTGTAACGTTATTATTGACAATTCAGCTGCGTTTTACAGCCCTCCTGTAAACGATTGCTATACTATTTACTCTCCCCGTAAGTTTTTTGGAGTACCCGACGGATGTTACGTTATAGGAACAGATGCCGGAAAATACCTGGAGGATTACCAACAGGATTATTCTTCCGATACGGCATCCTATCTTTTAAAAACCTTGGAGGTGGGCACCAATGCTTCTTATTCCGATAGAATGAAGAATGAAGAAAGGATCGACAGGTCGGATATTCTTCAGATGTCGTTTCTCACCAGGAAGCTATTGAACAATATCGATTATTCTGCTGTTAAAACAGTTAGAATGGAGAATTTTCAAACAGCACATGAGCTCTATAAAAATTTCAATTTAATTGATCCGGGAAAATCTATCGATGACACTTGTGTCCCAATGGTTTACCCCTTGGTTATTGAAAATACATCGCTGGATGAGAAACTCAGAGAGAACAAAGTTTACGTTGGCAGATTATGGAAATCAGTCCTGCGAGAATTATCAGACAGCTCTTTTGAGACCTGGCTCTCAAAATACATGGTACCCCTGCCAATAGATCAGCGATATAGGAAGGAAGAAATATTGCATGTTTATAATATCATTTTAAATTTGATTGGTAATTTACCGAAATGACAGATGAATAAAAATGTTCTTGTTATCGCTCCACATCCTGATGATGAAGTATTGGGATGTGGCGGAACCATTAAAAAACTTTCCGGCCAGGGGGCCAAGGTCTATGTGCTGATTGTAACCCGTGGTAAAAAGGAATTATATTCTGATGAGCGAATAAAGAATGTCAGGCAGGAAGCGTTGAAAGCTCATAATTTGCTTGGTGTTACCCATACCAGGTTTTTTGACTTTCCTGCTCCTGATCTGGATATGGTATCATTAGCAGAAATTTCCACTGAAATTTCCAAGGTGATCAGGGAATTCAGTATAACAGACCTCTACCTTCCACATCGCGGCGATATTCATCATGACCATAAGGTTGTATTTAATGCAGGACTTGTAGCTGCACGTCCATCCATCGAAAATACGGTCAAGTGTATATACTGCTATGAAACTCTCTCTGAAACCGAATGGGCTGCCCCCTTTGGTGACGATGCCTTCATTCCTACTCATTTTATTAATATTGAAGTTGAGTTCAACATTAAATTAGAGGCCCTGAAATGTTTTAAAAGCCAGCTGAGAGGTTTCCCGAATTCGCGTTCATTGAAATCGGTTGAAGCATTGGCAAATTTCAGGGGTAGCACGGTGGGTTTATCATACGCCGAGGCTTTTGTAACTATCCGTTCGATACAGAATTAATAAATAAATACCACATAGTATGAAAGAAAAACTTATCAATTCACTGGCCGAAGCACTTGAAATGGAAGCCAGCCAGATTCACCTGCAGGATACATTCCGTGATTATCAGAATTATAGTTCGTTGACTGAGTTATCGGTGTTGGCCATGCTTGATTCTGAATTCGGAATTGAGCTTGAAATGAAAGATTACAATTTGTTAAAAACTGTGAATGACATGCTGGAAATGGTTAAAAGTCGTTCACCCAAATAATTATTATTCATGGCATTATTATCTTTTAAAGACATTGGTATAGCAGGAATAGCTGCCGCTGTGCCCCGGCAGGTAATTAATAATTATGAGCATGACAAATGGTTCAGGAAAGAGGATATTAAAGAAGTTATTGATAAGATAGGAGTGAAGGAACGCAGGTTTGCTGATGAAAAAACCTGTTCATCAGATCTTTGTTTCGCCGCTGCTGAGAAACTCATCTCCGAAATGAATATTAACAAAGAAGAAATTGACCTGCTGATCTTTATTTCACAGACTCCCGACTATCGTATGCCAGCTACCTCTGTACTGCTGCAGCAAAGACTGGGATTATCTACCGGGACTATCACGCTGGATATAAACCTGGGTTGTTCTGCTTTCATTTACGGTCTTAGTGTAGCCTATTCAATGATGATTGGGGGACAAATCAGGAAAGCGTTGGTATTGGATGGGGAAACAAGGTCAAAAGTATATTCACAAAAAGACAGAAAAACTGCTTTCCTTTTTGGTGATGCCGGAGTCGCAGCCTTGATTGAAAAAAATGAAAAATACGCAGCAAGTTACTTTTCTCTTAATTCTGATGGCTCCCGTGAATCGTTGATCAAGATTAACGCAGGTGGGTATCGTAATATGAGTTCAATTGAAACATTGAAAGAGAAAGTAGTTGATGAATACGGCAATATTCGGACAGAAGAACAAGGTTATATGAACGGCGCCGATGTTTTCAACTTTGTCATCAGGGAAGTACCAAAAGATTTTAATCGTTTACTGAATTATTCCAGGGCTGATATTGCATCTATCGATTATTTCGTATTTCATCAGGCGAACACTTATATAAACGGATTCCTGGCAAATAAACTGAAACTTTCCTCTGATAAAATACCTTCAACCATCGAAAAATTCGGTAATACTTCTTCCGTTTCAATACCTCTTACAATAGTATCGGAACTAAAAGGCAAGCTCACCTCCGGTAAAAAATTATTGTTATCGGGATTTGGCGTGGGCCTAACGTGGGCTACGGCTTTAATTAATGTTAATGATTGTTACCTCAGTGATATTATTGACGTATAGATCATCTGAATAAAATATCTTCAGGATGCTTGAACCATCAGAAATATTCCGGCTCGATAACAAGATTGTGGTTATCACAGGTGCTTCCTCAGGTATCGGCAGGCAATGTGCTATAACATGCAGTTACATGGGAGCTCAGGTAGTACTTCTGGGAAGAGATTCCAACCGCCTCAACGAAACCCTGGAGCAACTTCATCAGCCCGCTAAGCATATGCTCTTTTCTGTTGATCTTACCGACTATGATAATGTTCAGCAAATAGTAACACAGATTACCGGGAAGTTGGGACGTGTCAGCGGACTTATTAACTCTGCCGGTATTTCAACAACCCTACCCTTTCATATGGGGAAACCCCAAAAGATGGATGAGTTTTTTCATGCAAATGTCCATTCTGCCTTTAACCTTACCAGGATGATCGTCAGACCTGAGATAGTGGCAGAAAAAGGGGCGAGCATAGTTTTTATCAGTTCGGTTATGGCAGTGGTTGGCGAAAACGGCAAATCGTTGTATAGCATGACCAAAGGTGCCCTTATTGCAGGAGCCAGATCCCTGGCTGTTGAACTGGCTCCACGGAGTATCCGGGTAAATTGTATTTCACCGGGTGTTGTTGAATCACCCATGTCGAAAGCCTCAGTTTACAGCAGAAATGAAGAAGCACTCAACAAGATTAAAGGCCTTCATCCACTAGGATTGGGCCAGCCGGAAGATGTGGCAAATGCATGTGTATACCTGATTTCGGATGCATCCCGATGGGTAACCGGAACAAACCTTCTGGTGGATGGTGGATATACTGCACGATAAGACATTTCAATTCTCACAGAGTTGGAAAATAATTAATTGGGCGATTCAGGCTGAAAATGTAGTAGCTGGCCCGACCCTGATGAAATACTAATATATCGACGAATTTCAGATAATAACAAACGAAACAACATGACTGACGTAATAATCATTGGTGCAGGGGGTCATGCCGCAGAAATTGATGAGTATATAATACACTCGCAAAAAGTTACTCAGAAGCAAGAGCTTCGTATCATGGGTTTTTTGGATGATGATCCGGAGAGTTATGCCAGGTATAAACTGTCTGCACCTCTTTTGGGTGGGATAAAGGATCATAAGGTAGTAAAAGAACAAGGCTATATCATTGGTATTGCCAATCTCAAATACAGACGCCTGTTTGTCGACAAATTCAAAGCAGAAGGTGCCCGATTTATCAAATTTATTCACTGCAATGCCTATGTTTCTCCTTCAGCTTTTATCGACGAAGGAAGTATCATAGGACCGAATGCCAATATCGGGCCGAATGTTCGTATTGGGAAATATACACTTATAAACTCAAGATGTAGTCTGGGACACGATACGCAAATTGGCAGTTATAATTTTATCAGTCCGAACGTATGTTTTTCGGGTTTTACTTCCATTGGCGATGAGAACCTTTTTGGAATAAATGCAGCTACAATCCCGGCGATTAGGGTTGGCAACCGGAATAAAATTGCAGCCGGAATGATTCTTGACCAGAATGTTGGAGATAATTCGACTGTTTTTTATCGGTTCAAGGAAAAAATAATTGCAATTCCAAAATCTGCTGAATGAAACAGAGGATCGTCATTTATTCTTTACTGTTTATTCTTATTTTTCTTTGTGTCGGGGCTTGTCGTAAAGCCGGCATATGGCTTGTAAAAGAGGATGAGCAAACGCATGCAGATGCCATTGTAATACTGATGGGAAGTATATCGGACAGAGTCATGTGGGCAGCAGACCTGTATCATAAAGATCTTGCCCGTCAGATAATCATGGTGAATACGGGTCTGTTCGATGTTGATGAATCCATGCATCTTCCCAGAGGATTTGAGCCCAGTAATACTATTCTTTCCCGGGAAGAATTGATTGCACTTGGAGTTCCTGCAGACAGCATAGTTATTATTCCCGGCGGCGCTTTAAGTACCCAGATGGAAGCTACTCTTGTTCGCGATTATATTACCAAAAACAACAAGTTCGATACGCTCATCATAGTCTCTTCAGCTGAACATTTAAGAAGGGCGACCATGATATTTAGAACAGCCTTCAGGTATGCAGGTTTGAAGATTCATATAATCTCTAGTCCGAGCAAATACACAAACTTTGTTGCTGAAAACTGGTGGCGGAACAGGGAAGGGACCCAGAAAGTATTGCTCGAATACATGAAAATATCAAATTTTATTTTGTTCCAGAAAAAGAAGTTAAAGTCCATCAAGGTATTATCTGACGATTCGTCTACATGAAAAAACGATGTTGAATGATGCCTGATGCTTTTATAAATAGAATAAGAATATCATTTTATGATGAACAAAAATATGTTCCACCCTTTTCATTATTTTAATACGAAATAGAAATATGACAGTTCCGACAAGAATATATCTCTCTCCTCCTCATATGTCCGGGCAGGAAATGAAGTATATACAAGAAGCATTTGATCAAAACTGGGTAGCCCCGCTGGGGCCTAATGTCGACGCTTTTGAGATTGCACTTGCCCGATATTGTGAAGTTAAGCATGCAGCTGTACTTACATCAGGAACTGCAGCAATACACCTGGCTCTGATTATATTGGGGGTTAAACAAGGCGACGAGGTGATAGCATCCACGTTTACCTTCTCGGCAACCATTAATCCTGTTGTATACCTTGGTGCTTTACCCATCCTTATTGACAGTGAGCCTGGTACCTGGAATATGGCTCCTGATCTTCTTGAAAAAGCCATTATTGATCGCATGAAAAAGGGAAAGAAGCCAAAAGCTATTATACCGGTACACCTTTACGGCATGCCCGCCAATATGAAAGAGATACTTTCGATTGCCGACCAATACGAGATTCCAGTCATCGAAGATGCAGCCGAAGCCCTGGGCAGCCGATATGATGGGAAGCCTGCCGGATCATTTGGTAAAATGGCAGCGTTGTCTTTTAATGGTAATAAAATTATCACAACATCAGGTGGCGGTGCACTTATCTCGAACGATGAAGAAGTAGTAATTAAGGCACGTTTCCTTGCCACCCAGGCAAGGGATAAAGCCCCGCATTACCAGCACTCCCAGATAGGATATAATTATAGGATGAGCAATATAATAGCGGGGATTGGACGGGGACAGTTGGAAAATATTGAAAGCAGGGTTCAATGCAGAAGGGAAAATTTTCTATTCTATAAGGAAAACCTTGGAAAATACGAAGGTATAAGTTTTGTTGATGAGCCTGGTCAATCTTATTTTTCAAACCGATGGCTTACCACCATACTTATAGATGAAGAAAAAACTGGTACTACCCACGAGGTTATTCAGAAGGAGCTGGAGAAAGAAAATATTGAGTCCAGGCCCCTATGGAAACCGATGCACCTGCAACCGGTATTTTCAGCTTGCCCTGCTTATCTTAACGGAGTTTCCGAAAAGCTCTTCAAAACTGGCCTGTGCCTGCCTTCAGGTACAAATATGACAGACAACGACAGGGATAGAATTATTCATGTGATTGTGCGTACACTTGAGTAGGCTTGGGAAATCTATCGGATCGTTACTTAATGTATGTGCTTAGCTGTTTGTTACCACTACTAAACAGTTCTGAAAGATGGGGAAGCTATCGTTTAATGATTTTTTTTGTTTCAACTACATTTTCATCATATAGTACCAGTATATAGAGTCCGGATGGGATATACGACAAATCAAATTGTTTTAAAATTTCTTCACCGGACATGGTGTCTTTATACACAATTCTTCCCTCTGACGATACAATCATAATATCGCTATTACTCTTTAACGGTTCTTTTAACGCAAACTTAAAGACTCCGCTGGTTGGATTGGGATATAACACTACATCGCCTGGCACAAATCTGATTATGATCTTGGATGAAGTAGCTTTGGCACCATGATTATCCGTAGCCACAGCCCACAGAATGTATGATCCGAGAGGAGGGCTATGCCATTCAAATAAATAGGGCGCTGAAATGCATTCTCCAAGTTTTTCCGATCCTGCAAAAAATTCGACTTTACTTATAAATCCGTCAGCGTCTTCAGCCTCAGCAGTAATTGTAATGGCTGAACCGGTTTCAAAAATTCTGCCGTTAGATGGGCCGGTAAAGTGAATGGTAGGATATAAATTACTCGTGCCTGGCTGATACTCGCACTCCCATGCACCTAAATCAGGGGCCATACCATTATAACCCAGTCCGACATCTATCCCGGCATCAATCAGTTCAGAAGTACTTCTTAGTTTCAAAAATGTAATATCGGGAAGCGATCCGCCTTCTTTTCTTTCAGCCATCAATTGTGCCATACCTTGAGCCGGGTCTGTCAACGTAAAATTATCTGCAATAATATCCGTATATGACCAGTTAACTGCATTATTATAAGTCCAGTAGGGAGAATTTGATATGGGAACCCATGTGTTATGATCCTGGACCGAGTATGAAGGATATTCGTAGTTGCAGGCTGTTAAGTAGATCTGATCAAAGTGCGCTGAATAGGTGCTCTGATATACTATATTATTTCTGTATATAACCTTTCCATATCCTGCATTACAGTTAAACATATTGGGATCGGAGGTAAATCCGAACCCGCATTTATAGGATGTATTATTGGACATTTCACATACAGGGCCTTCATGTGTACTCGTCAGATTCTGATCAGCAAAAGCCGGCCCCTTGTTAAAGGCCGCAAGATTGTGGTGGAATTTTCTTTTCCCCGGTGTTCTTACGTTGGATGGACCAAATTTAAACCCTACACCTGCGCCATATTCATATTTGCCGTTATTAAACATCCAGTTGTTATAAGCCTCGAACTGCTTTGATATGCTGATTTCCATACCATCGTCACAGTTGTTCCAGGCTCGGTTCCCTGTTATAACGGCATATTTAAATGTGTCTGTTTCTGAGCCGCCGGCAGATATCTGAAATCCATCTGCCCTGTTACCACGCTCGGTTGATAGGCTATCAAGATTATTATAACTGTCGCAGTTGGTAAGATAAAGAGTATCAAATCCGCTGAACCAGATCCCATAACCATTGCTGCCATATTCTACCATCTGGTCGACCCAGAGATTCCCGCACTGGTAGAATTGAAGTCCGGCGATCCATTGATTGACAACCCTTTGTTTGTTATTTCTGATGGTCAGCCCCCGGAATTTAACATAGGTCACATTTCGAATATCGAGTCCGGCTGCGCTGATAGTATATGAATAATGACTTAGATCCAGGACAGGGGTTTCGCCAGGATAGTTAAAATAGCATATCGGATTCGAATAGGTTCCGCTATGTCCGGGCCCTGATCCGTTATATACTACAAACGAAGTGGGATACCAGACACCGCCCCGAAAAAATACAGTGTCACCGGCCTGAGCTGAATTAAATGCTTTTTGCCAGGTTGCCCAGGGCTGGGATATAGTTCCGGGATAATTATCATTACTACCTGTTGTTGAAACATAGTAAGTATTTGCTGATACTGCTGAATGAAGAAGCATGAAAAGTAAAACGATTACTCCTTTCATACAATGGTTTTCTAACATCGGTTTGAAAATTTTAACAAACATACGATTTAAACGTTTTTTTAAAAGAATATTGTACCAACAACATAATGTAAAATAGAGACACTTACACTTCATGAATTGTAATTTGGAAAACATAGATCAGTTTTAAATATTTTTTACAGGACGACTGTCACATGCATTATATATTGTTAAATTACTTGTCTATCAAACAATATCTGACCTCTATCATATTTCTTTTATTTAAAGAATAATAATACGTATAATTGGGTTGCATAAAAATAATTATGTAGTTACATATGGAAATTATCTCATTGAAGTTTGCCATACTAGTAATCGCTTCAGTTATTATTTTTTACTTATTAAATCATAAATTCAGAATCGGATACCTTACCTTGCTAAGCTGTGGCTTTATTGCAAGTTTTAGTTATTACCTTTTGATTTATATCTTAGTATTCTCCCTGATCAATTACTACCTGGGCATTAAAATTCCAGGTTCTAAATTTAAAATTACATTATTCAGAATAGGAATAGTTTTTAACATTATCCAGCTTGTTGTTTTAAGGTATGCATCATTTGCGATTGATCCATTTTTCCATATTGTAAATAGCGGCCTAACTGTTTCGAAACTTTCAGAAATTATTATTCCTGTTGGAATTTCATACTTTACGCTTCAGGGAATAGGTTATTTGATCAATGTAAAAATGGGATGGGAGAAACCCGAAAATAAGTATTTGAATTTTTTACTTTATCTTACTTTTTATCCAAAGTTTCTTTCGGGACCTATTGAGCGTTCCAATCATTTCTTACCACAACTTAACATGCCCCAGTCCTTTAATGAACAGCAAGTTTCTGACGGACTTCGTGTTGCATTGATTGGATTCTTTAAGAAAATTGTGATTGCTAACCAGCTGGCTCCATATATTGCTAAAGCTTATGCTACTCTGGATTCATTGAATGGGTCCTCGTTGTGGATTATAGTATTACTTCAACCTCTTTATCTGTATTTTGATTTTTCCGGATATACCGATATAGCAATAGGCTTTGCCAAAACTTTCGGGATTAACCTTCTGCCTAATTTCAACAGGCCGTTTTTTTCAGAAAATATGACCACATTCTGGAAGAAGTTTCATATTTCATTATCATCCTGGTTTAGTGACTATGTTTATAAACAGACCAGCTTCAGACGAAGAAAATGGGGCTTGTTTGCTTCTGTTTATGCATTACTGATCACATGGACACTTTTTGGTATATGGCACGGTGCTGGATGGAATTTTATGTTATTAGGATTTGTCCAGGCGGTAGCAATCATTTATGAATTCTTCACGAAAAAATGGAGGGTGATTATCTTCTCCAGGATTCCTGGTTATTTTAGAGTCCTGGTTGGTCGCCTTTTCACTTTTTGCTTTTACGGATTATCATTGGTATTTTTCTTCTCACCTGACATTAAATCTACTTTCATTTTATTCTCGAAATTATTCTCATTCGGCGAATCTACCCTGTTTGGGCCTATAAGCACTATTCCCATATCACTTATGATCGCTCTGCCACTGCTTTTAACGCTGGAACTTCTGCAAAACGATTTTCAAAATACCTATTCCCGACTCGAAAAATTTTGGACAAGCAACAAAAGATCGAATCTGATATTCAGGTGGTCGGTGTATTGTCTGATGATTACTTTAATGCTTGTAGTCGGTAACAAAGTATACCAGTTCATATATGTCAATTTTTAGCCATGAGGAAGTTTGCAAAAAAATCGTTGATTTTTATCTTGTACTTCATTCTGTTTTTTGTCCTGATAAATATCCTGTACCTTGGCATTATTGCACTCACTGATTGGGATTTCAGAAAGCGAATCGAAGCGTTGACTTTCAAGGATCCCGATTTCGAGTTGTTGGTTCTTGGCAATAGTCTGCCTGAGTATGGAATTGATACCGAACTGCTGACTTCACATGGAATAAAAGCATATAATCTCGCAATCATAGGTAATTCCGACGAAACCAGTTATATTCAATTACAGGAGTACCTGGCCAATTATCCGACGAAACCTCGTTACGTGTTGTATGGCATTGCGTCTTATTCGGATCCTTTTTATAATAAGGGCATTCAACCTGTTGTTGAATTTACGATGAAAGGTCATAAGTACCGTTGGAATGATATTCCGGTGTCAAAATTCAGGTGGTTCGGAGTGGAAATTCTTAAAAAGATTATAAGTCGAAATCATCGACACACAACAATATCTTACGGCCAGATAAAAACTCCAAAAATAGTTCCTGATAACACAACCTATCAGGATCAGCATTTAGATACTCATCGAATTGAATCTTCCTACTGGATTGGAGAAGTTGCTAAATTATGTAATCTGCACGGGATCGAATTACTCATCATCGAAATGCCTGGAGAGAGGGATAAACAAAATCTGGATGAGGTTGGGCCTTATACACTATCCTTTCCCAACGGTAGTTCTGCTGGATTATATAACCTTAATTCACGCGATTTTTGTGTAATTATTGATCCCAATAAAGATTGGTGCGGTATGTCTCATTTGGGTCAGTACGGAGCTGCTAAAATTACTGAAGAGCTTGCTGATATTCTGACTGGGAGAACGGAGAAATATTAAAGGTAGTGGAATTACTCGTTGGATTTTTTCATCTGAGCAGCTTAAAAAATATTTTGAGATCGAGGATTTCGATGGTTAGTACCAACGGTGGAAGCAAATATTTTAAACCTACATTTTCTTAGTAAAAAGCAGATCAGGTTGGTCAACTGGCAGGTAACGATCCTATACAGTATTTTGGGATTGCGATGTGAATTAGTTTATCTTTTCACCTGTCAGTGTTGTTCCCTGACCGTCATTTTCAATTACGTCTATGATACGCTGAAATAGCAAAGTAACGGTTTTTTGGGCCAACTCCTTATTAGGATGTGAATCAGTTGGAGAGGATGCATATTCATCTTTAAGATATAAACCACCTTCTGTCTCCAGGCTGTAGAAATCCCATAAATAAATATTATCTCCGGCTGAATCCCAATCACTTTTAACCCAGTCAAAAAACTCCTTTGCTCTTTTTGCTTCAACTTCTGTGATATTTGCTTTTACCTGCGCAGCGCCAGTAAACAGAATAAATTTTGTAGTTGGAAACTCATGCATCTTTTCTTTTAATGCATTGTATTGTAATTTGTAATTCGCTATCGATTTATAATAGGAATTGATATCAGCAGTGTCTTCATCAGCATTAATATTACTCACAGGAAAGCAATGTTTTAAAATAATGATCTGGTATTCTTTAGTCAGGATTTCTAATGTAGGCTCTTCTTTAAAAGGTTTATCGCCAGCGTTTTTTACCCAAATATTGTAATAATCGAATGGGAAATTATACCAACCATACGGCTTTGTCTTGGGAAAAGGTTGCTTTGAAATATGATAATTCGAGCCATTCTCCTGGTTATATTTTTTAAACATCTTTGGCAGGGCAGCATTTCTGCCAACATAATCGTATAGTTTGTTCATCCTCCATGCGACCTTCTCCAGTAGCGAACTTTCAACTCCCCAGATCTTTAAACCTGTACTATGATGAAGAAAAATGATCCTGGTTTCTTCACTTTTTTCCCGATGATTACACGAAAAGAAGGTTAGTAAAACCAGTGAAGTACACGTAATAATAAATGATTTCATGATTATCAAAGCTTAAAAATGAACAAAAATAAAGATCAGTAATACAATTTACATTCTCTGCTGGTTATATAATATACAAAGGTAGAAATATTTATACTTACTTCTGGATCATCTCCAAAATGCCTTCAATTTGAATTTATTTATAAGCTATTTTTGAATTTCTTAATCATTGCTGCCCGGGTAAAACGGATGGATAATCCTAACGTATGGTTATCGCAAGAGTTATTAGCATTTTTTGATTCAGTGGGCTTAAACAATTAAAATTAGAATTTATGCCCCAAGGACACTACGATACAATGGCTTCACAAATATGCAACAGGCTAAAGATAAACTCCTTAGTGTTTTCTTTGAGCCTTGGTGATTTAGTGGCATATAAATTTTTTAACTTTTACCGGACAACAGCGATATCTTAATAATATAATAGTATGAAAAAGGTTATTTTATTCTTAAGTATACTACAACTTTCATTGCTTAACTATGCGCAAATCATAGCTGATCATACCGTTGTTGACCTGTATGATGATATACC
>CAZWIU010000049.1:0-30276 GCA_964634105.1 uncultured Bacteroidales bacterium
GGCGGGACTGCATACAAAGCGGGAGTCCCGATGCCACGATCGGGATAAAATCCGGTCGCCGCCTCCCGATAGAGATCGGGATTTTTAAAATGCAGTCAATTTGTCTTTCTTTTCAGCGTTTATAATTCGAACTCTTGATAAAAATATAAACAGCATTGTGCTGAAGAAGATATATATTAATATTTTGATAATCAGGATATATGATAATATTGAATTAGATTTTTTCATATTAATCAACATTTTCTGGTTGATAACGGATTCTTAAATTCTTTTGCTCTGACATGGAATTAGCGTTTATTTGTCTGGTACGATTATTGACTGAAAAGGCCAAGGTTATGAGAAGGATTTCTGTTATTTTTTCTTTACTCAGTTGTATTAATGCTTTGGCTCAGGTTGAACATGATTCAACAACAATAATATATGCCTGGAAGTTAAATACTTTTTATTCAAGGACTGATGAAGTACCGGTCGATACAATTCTCAGGGATTTTCAGCTCTATAATCCTCTCTATCAACATTCTATATGTAATAGTTTTCTGAGCAATCTTGGATCACCGGCAATATCAAACATTCTTACTGAACGTATTCATCATGCTAATGCCTTCTTTATAAATTCCTATTTACCTTATTTTCAACGCATCGATAATACTATTTTTTATAATACGAAAAAGCCATTTTCGCGCCTTACATATACGTTTGGACCAAATATTAATCAATATCAAAAAGAAGAAAGCTTTGAAGCCTTTCATACACAAAATGTTTCATCAAAACTGAATATAGGATTTCGTTATCATAATATTTCGTCACGCGGACAATATAAATACCTTCAGGTTAAAAGAAATACATTCCGGCTGTTTACCAGTTATACAGGTGAACGATATACCCTGCATGCAGCTTTTAATCTGAACAGGTATAAAGGAGCTGAGAATGGAGGTATCGATGATTCGATATTCCGTCTGAATATCTATGATAATATTACTGATATTTCCACTCGTCTTGGGGGTTCAGGACCAAATAAATATGATTCTGATGCAGAAAACAGAGTCCGTAATTATGATCTGCTGATAAGCCAGCGCTTGAAATTATTCACCATCGCTTCGAAAGTTGATTCATCCAATACCGGCAAAGCCAGAAATATTGCAGAACCAATACTTACCTATGTGTTTAAAATGGACAGGTCAACCAAGACTTATGAAGATGTTGATCCGACCGGATCCGGATATTACAATACTATTTATTTTAACTCGGCCAGAACACTTGATTCTCTTGCAAATTTCAATATTCGTAATACGTTACAGATGGAATTCAAGTCAACATTCCGACGAAAAGTACAAACAGGTATCTACGGTCTGATAGGAACCGAATATGAGAAGTACTCCGACTATTCATTGTGGGATACCTCCTATTCTCCTGAAACTGATACGCTGGTCACTCCCTTTCTGTTAAATCCAGGGGATACACTCAAAGGAGTATCCATCGACACGGCATTTACGAATACTTTTTTTTCAGCAGGTATTTACGGTAATTTTTGGCGAAGAGTCTGGGCTAACTTTTCCGGAACTTATTATCTCTCTGGTTACAGGCAAAACCAATTCAGACTTGAAGGATTACTCAAAACCCGGTTAACTTTTTTTCATAAGGATTTTGAATTCGACGTGCTTGGAACTTTTGAGAACAATGTTCCTTCCTATTTGTTAGGTTATCACTACTCAAATCATTATATCTGGAACGTCGATATGAAACCAGAAAATAATTACTGTTTATCAAGCGTAATCAGGAGTCCGTCAAAAAACTTTGAGTTAAAGGGGAATTATCACGTACTTCGCAACTTCATATATTTCAACGAGGATGCTTATCCTGAGAATTATAGCCAGATACTGAACTATTTCTCAGTCGAGGCATCCCAGGTTTTTAAAATATGGAAAATCTATTCAAAGAATACAGTTATCTATCAGGTTTCCGAAAACCGGAATGTATTACCCTTACCCTATCTGATTCTTTACAGCTCAACTTATTTTGATCATACATTCAGGTTTAAAAGTACAAATGGGGAATTACAAACAATATTGGGAGTAGATATTTACTATAATTCAAAGTTTAACGGATACGAATATGCTCCGTCATTGAGTCAGTTCTATGTTCAGAACACGACGCAGATTGGTAATTTTCCTATGATGGATGCTTTTTTAAGTGTAAAACTGAAACAGGTACGGTTCTTTGTAAAACTTCAGCATTTTAACAGTACATGGACCGGTCAGAGATATTATTCCGCTATCCATTATCCATATTGTCAGGGATTGGATATTCAGAACTGGGAATTACGAACTGTTGTATTGAAATTCGGTTTGTCGTGGGTATTTTATGAGTGATAAATTGTTTTTTCCAAGTATTAACTAGTAAACAATTCAAATGGGTTATAAAATAATCATAGGGTTTATAATAATTACATTGACAGCTTTTTCGTGCAAGCGGATAGATAAGACTCTGCCCGATCAGAAGAATGAACAGAAGCTGGAACAGATATTAAGCAAAGGGGTACTCCGGGTAGTAACAGACTTCAATTCTACCAGTTATTTCATATACCGTGGTCAACCCATGGGATATCAATATGAAATGTTGCAGGAATTAGCTAACCATTTAGGCGTTAAACTTGAAGTTCAGGTGAATAACGACCTTGAGCAGAAATTCAATATGCTTGAAAATGATGAAGTCGATCTGATTGCAGTTAACCTTACAGTTACCAAGGAACGAAAAGAGAAAATGGATTTTACCATTCCTCATTTGCAGACCAGGCAGGTTCTGGTTCAACGTAAACCAGCCAACTGGAAGCAACTGAGCGCAAGCGCCATTGAAGACAGTCTGATAAGAAATCAGCTTGATCTTGCTCAGAAAAAAATCTGTGTTGCCCGTAATTCTTCTTATGCTACACGACTATATAATCTGGCGGAGGAGATAGGCGACAGTATCAATATTGTTGAGATGGAAGAGGACGATGAAAAATTAATTGAAATGGTCGCAATGGGGGAGATTGAATATACAGTATGCGATGAGCAGATTGCGCAGGTTAATGAAAGTTATTATGATAATCTCGACATAAATACCCCTGTGAGTTTTCAGCAAAATCTTGCATGGGCCTTACCGAAAGGTTCATCGAGTTTAAAAGAGGCAATCGACGAATGGCTGATGGTTTTTAAGGATACGAAGAAGTATTCAATGATCTATCGTAAATATTTCAGGAATAAACGTTCTGCAGAAATTATCGAGAGCGATTACTTTGCTATTTCATCAGGTAAGCTTTCACCATACGATGCGCTATTTAAAGAGTATAGCGAAGAAATCGGATGGGACTGGCGACTGCTTGCATCACTGGTATATCAGGAGTCGCGTTTTAACCCACAGGCTCGATCATGGGCAGGTGCTTTTGGCCTGATGCAGCTTATGCCAACCACCGGTCAACGTTTTGGTGTTGGACCATCTTCACCTCCTAAAATGCAGATCAGGGCAGGAATTATGTATATCCAATGGCTCGACGAACGCCTGATCGATATTAAGGACCCGAATGAACGTCAAAAATTTATTCTGGCAGCCTATAATGTTGGTCTTGGACATATTCTCGATGCCCGTGCCCTAGCCGAAAAAAACAATAAAAATCCTGATGTTTGGGATGATAATGTGGCTGAGTTTCTTCTCTCAAAATCTGACCCAAAATACTATACCGACCCGGTAGTTAAGTACGGCTATTGCCGGGGAACTGAAACATTTCGATATGTAGCCGATGTGATTGAAAGATACGGGCATTACAAAAATCTTATAATAGAATAGAGTCGGCGACTATTATATTAAATCCGGTCAAGAATAGCCGGATTTTTTGCTCTCAGACGCCTAAGTATTTCTACGAATTCTGAAATGATCATAGCAGTAGCTCCCCATACTACTTCTTCTGCTATTGCATAGTAGGGTGCTTCTATTTCCAAATCCCTGACAACAATACGTGTGTTTCTTACAGTTGATTCATCGAGTAAGGAAGCGATTCCTGTTCTTATAATATATTGTACCTCCTGCGAATCGGTTGAATATTCAGGGTTATAAGGGTAAAAAAATACAAAAGGATGTACTTCAAAGCCACTCACATGAATATGAAGAGGAGTAAGTTTACCCAGGTAATGTGCATGTTCCAACTTTATTCCTATCTCTTCATAGGTTTCACGTATAGCAGTGTCGAGTATTGACTTGTCGGATCTGTCAAATTTGCCACCGGGGAAGCTGACTTGTCCGCTATGAGGACCTTCATATTCTGGTCTTTTCGTTAAGATCATTTCAATATTTTTCGCTGTTGTATTCCAATACAAAATGATGGCAACAGCTGCATCGGTCTTTTTTTGTCCTTTTATTATAGGAACAAACCTTCCGGTCGGAGCCATCTTCATCTGAAATTCAACACCTGGCATCGGAAAACTAAGCTCTTTTTTTAATACTTCCTGCAATGACATAATTAATCGTAACGAAGTGTTTTTACCGGATCAACTTTTAGTATTATCCTTGCAGGAAGATACATGGCCAGGTAAATGAATAGCAGACTGCCCAGGTTGGCAGCAATGAAAATCCCTGGAGTAAGATTTACCGGCACGTAATCGATAAAATAGGAGGTCTGATTCAATTTCATAAGCTGGAATTTGCTTTGTAAAGTGCATATTATTACGGCAAGCAAATTTCCTATTAGAAGTCCCTTGATAATTAAAAATAAAGCCTGATAAAGGAAAATCTTTTTTACCATCTGGTTATTGGTCCCGATCGCTTTTAATAAACCGATCGCATTGGTACGGTCGAGTATTAATATAATAAGGCCTGAGATCATATTAACAATTGCTACAATAATCATCAGGAGAAGAATAATGAAGACATTCATATCGAGCAGGTTAAGCCATTGAAATATTTCCGGATGTTTTTCCTTTATATCAACAACTTTAAGGCGCGATCCATCTTCGAGGAAACGATATCCTGCAATCTCCCTTACTTTTTCTGTAATGTCATCGATCTTTCTGTAATCGTTTATAAGAATTTCAAAACCACTGATCTGCTCATTGTTCCAGCCATAAAGGTCCCGGATTTGATTAATATCCATCAGGATAAATTGCTTGTCAAGTTCTTCCAGGTTGGTTTCGAACAGCCCCGAAACCCTCAATCTCTTTGGCCGGGGGCGCTCATCAAAAAAGAACATTGGGAATTCGTCGCCGACCTTCAGTTTTAACAGCGAAGAAAGTTTTTTTGAGATAAGTACATTGTTCGTTTTACCGGTATCGGTTACATGAAATATCTCTCCCTCTACCATAGTCGATTCGAAAAAACTCCAATCGTAATCGGGACCAATTCCCTTTGCAATTACTCCCTGATTTTCCTTACCGGATTTTATTATTCCGGGCTTTGTAGCAAACACCTGAATATGCCTTATTCCCGAAAGGTTTTTAATTTCAGGTAAGAAGGATTGGTTTGAAGACACAGGAATCGATTCAAAAGAATTATTGGAATCGAAATTTACAATCTGAATATGGCTGCCAAATCCTATAGCTTTGTTACGTATTTCTTTCTTAAAGCCTGTAACAACCGCAAGGGTAATTATTATAACGGCAATGCTTAATGCGATCGAGAATACTGAAAGTCGGACAATCGATCTGGAAATCAGTTTTTTCCCTTCTTTATCAAACGAGAAACGACGCGCTATATAATACTCAGTATTCAAGATTTATCATAATTACAGAGTGTATAAAAATAGTAAATTAGCCTTGCTTTCACCACGGATTAAAGAATGAAAAACTCAACATTATTCAGGGTATTCCCGGTAATACTCTTTCTCTTTTCTCTTCTGCAAAGCTGTGTTTCGGCCCAGGAAAATAAATTTATTATTACCGGAGCCGAAAGGTTATCCATATATATCGATCTGCTAAAGAATAAACATGTCGGAATTGTTGCGAACCATACCTCGTTAGTGAGGGGAGTTCATCTATTCGATACCTTACGTAAATCGGGCGTACAAATCACGGCTATGTATGCTCCCGAACATGGTTTTCTGGGGCTTTCTGACGCCGGCGCTTTCATCGGGAATACCACATATGGTGATGATTCTGTTCCAGTGATATCGTTATACGGGAAGAAAAAAAAGCCAACTCCCGCTGACATGCAACATATTGATATTATGGTATTCGATCTGCAGGATGTCGGAGTCCGTTTCTATACCTATCTTAGTACACTTCACTACGTGATGGAAGCCTGTGCTGAAAATAATATTCCTTTAATTATACTAGACAGGCCCGATCCGCTTGGCTTTTATATCGATGGCCCGGTATTGGAAAAACAACATTCGTCATTTGTTGGCATGCATCCCGTTCCCATTGTATATGCAATGACTATCGGTGAATATGCCCTGATGATCAATGGAGAAAAGTGGCTGAAAGACTCTATGAGTTGTTCCCTTACAGTAATTCCCTGCTTGAATTACGATCATAATGCGAGATATGTCTTGCCGGTAGGTCCTTCACCTAACCTGCCAACAATGGAAAGTATCTATTTATATCCTTCTCTTGCTTTATTCGAGGGAACTGTCGCTACAGTTGGTAAAGGAACTGATTTTCCTTTCCGGATCATTGGACATCCCGATTATTCCGACCATCGGTTTTCATTTATACCTGAAAGCAGAAGAGGAACAGACTTACAAACATTATTTGAAGGAAAAACATGTTATGGTTTCGATCTCCGGAATATTCCTTCGGATACTCTCATGAATCTGCGTAGTATCGACCTCAGCTACCTGATTTCTATGTATCAGGGTCTTACGATGGGCGATAATTTTTTTAATGATTTTTTCCCGAAACTCGCCGGAACCAGTACGCTGAAGAATCAAATAATTAACGGTTTGAGTGTGGAAGAAATCAGGAATAGCTGGAAACCCGAACTTGAAAATTTTAAAAAAATCAGGGTAAAATATCTTCTATACCCTGATTTTACTATGTAGATATTATTATTTTACGCTTGCCTTAATAGCGCTTTTTTCATTTACATCGACTCGCCCGGGATATTGCATCAAGGCAATTTTCAAACATTCCATAGCAATCGCTATCTGTTCTTTGTTAATCACATATGCCATTCTTACTTCCTGGCGTCCCAGATTTCCCTCGGTATAAAATCCTGCCCCGGGAGCCAACATGATGGTATTTCCTTTGTACTCAAACTCGCGTAGTAACCACATGGCAAATTTCTCTGCGTCATCTACCGGCAGTTTAACCATTACATAAAAGGCTCCTTTAGGCCTCTGACAATAAACGCCGGGAATTTTATTCAGGGCATCAACAATGAAATTCCGACGCGAAAGGTATTCTTCAAATACTCCAGACATATATTCGTCGGATGAATCGATTGCTGCCTCTCCTGCTATCTGCCCTACAAAAGGAGGGCTTAACCTGGCCTGGCAGAATTTAAGTGCCGTATCGCGCAACTGTTTATTTTTTGTCACTAGCGCACCTGTTCTTAATCCTGTAGCACTGTATCGTTTCGAAAGTGAATCAATCATAATGGCATGATTTTCCATCCCTTCAAGATTCATTACCGAAATAAACTCTTCTCCATCATATACAAATTCACGATAGACCTCATCCGATAGTAAAAAGAGATCGTATTTCAATACAAGATCACGAATTTGTTCAAGCTCTTTCCGGGAATAAACATGACCCGTCGGGTTGTTTGGATTGCATATGATAATACCGCGTGTCCTGTCAGTAATTTTATCCTCAAATTCAGAAATAGGAGGAAGTGCAAATCCATCTTCAATATGCGATGAAATGGCTACAACATTGACATCAGTAGAGGTGGCAAAACTAAAATAGTTGGCATAGAATGGTTCGGGAACCAAAATCTCATCGCCAGCATTCAGGCATGTGAGCAAGGTGATTGTGATAGCTTCCGAACCACCGGTAGTAATCAGGATGTCCTGGTAATCAACCGTAATCTGATGGCGTTTATAATATTCGACCATCTTACGCCTCAATGACTCCATACCCGCGCTGTGGCTGTATTCAATAACATTTGCTTTCAGATTTCTTATCGCCGCCAATGCCTTATCGGAAGTTGGAATATCGGGTTGACCAATATTCAATCGAATTACATTCTTGCCTTGTCTGGTAGCTTCCTCGGCAAGCGGCACCAATTTCCTGATTGGCGAGTTGGGCATCAAGGTCCCACGTTTTGAAATCCTAGGCATAATAGTTAATATTAATTGTTATTAAAAAATAAACTCACAGATAAAGCGAATCTGTGAGTCACGATTATCTGTATAAGGTGTTTTATTAATTTGTCGCAGTTCCCGCAGGAGCCTCAACTACCCCTTTAATGTGCAATACAATAGGGGCCTCTCCGGCATTAGAATAAACACTGATCGATTTGTTAAAAGCACCTACTCTCTTGGTATCGTATTTTACCAGGATAGTCGATGACTGACCGGCATTGATCGGTTCATGCGGCCATTCCGGTATAGTACATCCACATGAACTACGAACATTGCTTAGAATCAGAGGATCAGTTCCTGTGTTTGTAAAAACAAAAGCATATGAACCATCGCTACCTTGTGCAATAGTTCCGAAATCATGTTCTGTATCTTTGAATTCGATAGCAGGTCCAAAAACTTTATTCTGATCACCGGCAGACGGTGTTTGTGAACAACTCATTGTGAAAGTTGCAACTATAAACAAGAAACTCGCAAAAATCTTTTTCATACGACTGATTTTTATAATGAGCAAATTTAAAAGTTATTTTTAAAAGTATTTATCAGCGTATACGAGTTTTCCAACAATTAATTTGTTAATGATATGTTAATGGAGGTTGTTTCTCTATTCTATCTGAATCAATATGAATAAAAGCTTTCAAAGTGAGATTTCCTGAGGATTTTTGGTCTACGTATTTTCAAGTCTGATAGTATCGGTCGAAAGTATTTATTTTATATTTTTACGCGACTTTCGCTTCTTCAATATCTCCGTAATTATTATGGTGATGGGAAGCTCAACATATTCTGTTTAATCTTTAAAGTTTTTTTGATGGAAATTCCCAGTAAGTACGATCCGCAAAATGCAGAAGAAAAATGGTATAGCTATTGGATGGATCATGGCTTCTTTCGCTCAGTGCCTGATAAACGTGAGCCCTATACCATTGTTATACCACCGCCAAATGTCACCGGGGTACTTCACATGGGCCATATGCTGAACAATACCATCCAGGATATTCTTATCCGGAGAGCTCGTATGCTTGGGAAAAATGCCTGTTGGGTTCCCGGAACCGATCACGCTTCCATTGCAACTGAAGCACGGGTTGTCGCTAAGCTGGCTTCGGAAGGGATTAAAAAAACAGACCTTTCCCGTGAGGAGTTTTTAAAACATGCATGGGACTGGACCCATAAGCATGGAGGAATAATCCTTGAGCAGCTTAAGAAGCTCGGTGCATCGTGCGATTGGGAACGTACTTGCTTTACGATGGATGAAAAACGTTCCGAGAGTGTAATCAAAGTCTTTGTCGATTTATATAATAAAGGATTGATTTATCGTGGGGTACGAATGGTAAATTGGGATCCCCAGGCGAAAACTGCGGTCTCGGACGAGGAGGTAAACTACAAAGAGGAGAAATCGAAATTATACTATATACGATATAAAATTGAAGGTGGCAAGGATGAGTGGATCACTATTGCAACTACACGTCCGGAAACAATTCTTGGCGATACTGCCGTTTGCGTCAATCCGAAGGACAAACGCTATAAGCACTTCAAAGGAAAAAAAGCGATTATTCCATTGGTTGAAAGACCTGTGCCAATAATCTATGACGACTATGTCGATATGGAATTCGGTACAGGCTGTCTGAAGATTACGCCTGCCCATGATGCTAACGATTATGAAATAGGGATCAGACATAACCTGGAGAGTATAGATATATTTAATCTCGATGGTACGCTGAGCCAAGCAGCGCAGCTATTTGTCGGGAAGGACCGGTTCGAGGCAAGAAAATTGATTATTAAAGAACTGGAGAATTCAGGCCACCTGGTTAAGACAGAAGATTATATTAATAAAATAGGATATTCCGAAAGGACCGATGCAGTCATTGAGCCGCGGTTATCTGCCCAGTGGTTCCTGAAAATGAAGGAACTTTCAAAACCTGCACTCGACAGTGTGATGAATCACGATATTAAATTCCATCCTGCAAAATTCAGAAATCTTTATCGCCACTGGATGGAAAATGTCAGGGATTGGTGCATCAGCCGCCAACTCTGGTGGGGACACCAGATTCCTGTGTACTATCTGAGCGATGGTGAATACGTGGTGGCAGAAAATATGGATGAAGCACTTAAACTGGCAAGGGAAAAAACAAAGAATCCAAACCTGCAGGCTTCAGACCTGAAACAGGACGAAGATGTGCTGGATACCTGGGCCTCGTCATGGTTGTGGCCTATCTCAGTCTTCGACGGAATCAACCGGCCCGATAATGACGATATCAGGTATTATTATCCTACGTCCGACCTGATTACAGCCCCCGATATCATTTTCTTCTGGGTGGCACGTATGATCATGGCTGGTTATGAATACCGGAAGGATAAACCTTATGCCAATGTCTATTTCACCGGCATGGTAAGAGATAAACTCAGGAGAAAGATGTCAAAATCGCTCGGGAATTCTCCCGACCCGCTCGAGTTGATCTCAAAATATGGTGCCGACGGGGTCCGTGTTGGCATGTTGCTATGTTCACCAGCCGGTAACGACCTGCTGTTCGATGAAAGTCTGACGGAACAAGGCCGTAATTTCTGTAATAAATTATGGAATACCTTCCGCCTGATACATGGATGGGAAGTCAACCCCACAATACCGCAACCTGAAACTGCAGGTGAAGCTATACGCTGGTTCGATGCAAAATTTAACCAATCGCTCAAACATATCAACGACCACTTCTCGAAATTTCGAATCAGCAGTGCGTTAATGGAAGTATATACCCTTGTCCGCGATGAGTTTTCAGGTTGGTATCTTGAGGCTGTGAAGCCAGCCTACCAGCAACCCATCGACAAAATTACCATGGAACAGACTACGCTTTTCCTTGAGAGGTTGTTGAAAGTGCTGCACCCATTTATGCCCTTTATTACCGAGGAGATTTATCAATTAATGTCGGAAAGGAAAGATGGGGATAGTATAATGGTTGCTGAGATGCCAAAAGCAAAACATGCCGATAAAGCACTCCTCGATGCGTTTGAAGAGACTAAGGAGATTATTACTTCAATAAGAAGTATAAGGCAACAAAAAAATATCTCGGTGAAAGAGCCTCTCCATCTAAATATTACAGATGCTAAAGAGAATTATTCAAATAGTTTCCTTCCGGTTATTTATAAGTTGGCTAATATTGATAACATTGTTTTTGTTGATAAAGCAAGAGAAGGCGCATCGACTTTCCTGGTAAAAACAACGGAGTATAGCATTCCACTGGGTTCTTTATTGGATATTGAAGCCGAGAAGAAAAAACTGGAAGAAGAATTGCTTTATCATAAGGGATTTCTGAAATCAGTAATGACTAAACTTGGAAATGAAAGATTTGTAAAAAATGCTCCGAAACAGGTAGTGGAGAATGAAATGAAGAAAAAAGCGGATGCTGAAACAAAAATAAAAGCCATCGAAGGCCAATTGGCAAACATAAAGAAATAAATTTCAGTATCACGGTGCCAACCTCCTTATTTTCCACTCACCTTCATTAAGATAGTATTCAAACCGATCGTGAAGGCGGTTCTCGCGGCCCTGCCAGAATTCGAACCGGTCGGGGACTAACCGGTAGCCGCCCCAATAAAACGGGCGTGGAATAGTTTTATCTTTATAGTTTGTCCTAAATTCTTCTGCAAGCCTTTCGAGGTACTCCCGCGATGGAACCTCCTTGCTCTGTGGTGATATCCATGCGCTGATTTTGCTTCCTTCAGGGCGCTTGTTAAAATATTGCTCCGATTCGTCCTTGGTAATCTTCATAATCTGCCCTTCAATCCGTACCTGTCGTTGCATGCTTATCCATGGAAAAAGAAGTGAAGCAAAAGGATTCAGCTCAAGTTCTTTTCCTTTCCTGCTTTCATAATTGGTGAAGAAAATAAATCCCAGTCCGTCGAATTGTTTTAAAAGGACAATGCGGGAAGAAGGCCGGAAATTCTTTCCAACCGTTGATATGATCATTGCATTTGGTTCTTCTATACCTGCTTTCACCGCCTCCTCAAACCAAATCCGAAATTGCTCCGAGGGGTTTTCATGAAGTTTTCCTGCCTCCTTTTCTGGCAGATACTCTTTACGCATATGGGATAATTCAAACATAGAAAAGGTTTTATTTGTTTTCATCAACCACACCGATCATTAAGAATGCTCAACCATGAAGAATGTTCAATATTGGATAACATCGTGGACATTGTGCTCAAGAACATTCGGGACATAGTGAACATAGTGGTTAGGTAAACAAATTTCCGAGAGTCTTTATAAACTTATTTAACAGAATAACGCCTTAAGAGGGCCTATTGTTCACCCGACATCAGGTTTGCGTTGCGGATACTGGCATTCAGTTCAAACCCGATCAGCAGGGTAAGGGCATTAAAGTTGAACCAAAGCATCAAAGCTATCAGGGCACCGATAGAACCATAGAATTGGTTCAGGTCTGCAAAGTGGTTCATAAAATAAGAGAATCCGAGTGATGCTGCAAGTGTCAGAAAGGTAGCAAGCATCGATCCTGCCGAAAAAAATCTCCACTTGGTTTTACGTTGCGGTGCAAGGTAGTAAAGGAATGAAATGAAAAAGAAAGTCAGCCCGATGATCACGATCCATTTCCCAAGAAGGAGCATGACGTATGTAGCCGTTCTTTTAATATAACCTAGTTCAACCAGTTGCTCGACAAAGTTTCTGCTAAAGAAAATAATCAATGCAGCAATGAACACCAATAGATAAAAAATGATTACCAGTGCTGCGGCAATAAGTCGCTGATTATAGTATCCGCGTGTTTCGATTGCGTGATAGCTGGCATTGAAAGCTTCGATGATTCCGACAACACCCTTATGGGCAAAGAAGAGGCTTACAAGAAGGCCAAATATCTGGAGACCGCTGCGCTTCTGAAAAATTTCATTCAACAGCGACTCGATAGCTATATATGAGTTTTCAGGCATGATGCGGTTAAATACTTCCAGCAACTCCTGTTGAAAATTTGATATCGGCAGGTAGGGTACTATCGTTAGCAGAAATATGACTCCCGGACCGAGGGCCAACATAAAGTTGAAAGCAATAGATGATGCTCTTGTATTTAAGGAACCTTTCTGCAAACCGCGAATAAAGAACCAGATGGCATCGTACAGCGGTACACCATTAAACCCGGGTAGTATTATATTTTGCAGTCGTTCCCCCAGGCGATGGATCTGCTTGTTGAACAGGCGGTATTTCCGCTCTTGTATCGCGTCTTCCAATTCAGGCATATCAAAAGTCGATAGCTTTCAGGCTTAAATCAATACTTTTTATATGATGCGTTAATGCCCCGACCGAAATATAATCTACTCCGCACTCGGCATAATTGCGTATATTTTCAAATGTGATACCTCCCGACGATTCTGTTTCTGCCCTCTCCCCAATAATTTCAACAGCTGTAAGGGTATCAGCCAGTGAAAAATTGTCGAGCATTATACGGTCGACACCCCCTGTTTCAAGAATGATTTTTACGTCATTAAGATTACGGGCTTCGACTTCTATTTTCAGCTTTTTTCCTGTGTTGGCCAGGTATGTCTTTGTTCTTTCAATGGCCTGTTTAATTCCTCCTGCAAAATCGATGTGATTATCCTTTATGAGGATCATATCATACAATCCGGTACGATGATTCTCCCCACCCCCGATTTTTACCGCATACTTATCGAGTAAACGCATGCCGGGATTCGTTTTACGGGTATCGAGCACTTTCGTTTTCAGCCCCTTCAGTTTTTCTGCATAACGATTCGTTTCAGTGGCTATTCCGCTCATTCGTTGCATAATATTCAGCACCAGCCTCTCTGCCTGAAGTAACGCAATAACCTTCCCGCTAACAACAAACACAATATCTCCGGGATAAACATGTTTACCTTCCACAATCATAACATCAACCGATGATGTCGGATCGAGTTTATTAAAAATCATTTTCGCTATTTCAATGCCGGCAATAATCCCTTCTTCCTTAACAAGTAGTTTTGCTTTTCCACAAGCATCCGCAGGAATGCACGCTAACGATGTATGATCACCATCGCCAATATCTTCTCGTATGGCCAGATCAATGAGCTCGTCGATCAGCTTATTCCCCATATTCGTTTTCTATACGTAATTGATGGATCAGTAATTGCGACCCATCAATTTTAAAATAGATCGTTATTCTATATGTTTTGGAGTCGGAACTCAAATTACCTATAGCATATTTTGACGATTCTTTTCCCCCCTGATGCAACAATGTAAACTGCCTGGGAGGGTTCTGAACGAAGAAATCCCTGATGATGATTTCTGCCTGCGCTTTGCTGTATATGCCATCCTTATTCACAATGGTTAATTCAATGGTGTTATTGAAATATGCAGCAAACGATTTTGCGTTTCCGGAATTCAACGCCCCGACCAATTCATCGGGCAGATCACCAGCGAATGCGAATAGCGGCACTAATAAAGCGATACCAATTAATAGGCTTTTTTTCATCTTTATTTTAATAAATGGTTTACAAATGGATATCAAAAACTAAACCATAGCTTGTTAAAAGTAAAGAATCCTTTTTTTTAAGCCACATTTTTTTACCAACTTTTACCAGTCGGGTTACATTTTTACAGAATACTGGCTATAACGTGCAAATTTCTTTATAATGTCGCACCCCGAAATTGTTACCGGCTGGCATATTTGTTGATAAAAACCAGGCTGGTGCTTCAGAATATTTGTAATATTAACTCGTGTGTAATTACCTTCGATACGAATGCTTATTCATTCCTGACTGAACACTGTTTCTGGAACTATGAAAATAGTGCTGTATAATATAGGTAAAACCGATGTTCCTTATCTGAAAGAAGGTGTTGATGATTATTGTAATCGAATCAGGCATTTTATCGATTTTTCGGTTGTTGATCTTCCTCTCGTGAAACATGGCAAGAGCCTTACGCCTGAATTGCTGTGTGCCAAAGAGGGTGAATTGATAAGTAAAGCAGTTGCAAAAAGCAATATCGTTGCTTTACTCGATGAGAGAGGTAAAGAATACTCTTCGCGTGCACTTGCGGAATGGCTGAGAAAACTATTTGATCAGGGAGTCAGGCAGTTGTCATTTGTAACTGGAGGGGCTTATGGTTTTTCACCAACCGTGCATGACCTGGCTGATTACAAACTATCCCTGTCAAAAATGACTTTCACACACCAGATGGTACGTCTCATTTTTACGGAACAGTTATACCGTGCTATGACGATTATTAAAGGTATACCTTATCATAATGAATAACTGCTAATTTTGCTGATATGAGGAAGAACTTCTTTCTGATTGTCTCACTGATAACGATTCTGATCGGCCTGTTACTAAGCCGTTGTTCAGAAGAATTGTCAAATAAAATGAGATATCCTCAACGGGTAAAAGAAATTCTTTCTCAGAAATGTGAACAAACACACATCCTGTTCGACCGATTGGAAGGCTCCGCAGAAAAAGATATCCCGAACATTATTGCCAAAGCCGATGAAGAAGGGATCATACTGCTTTTATACCGTTCCGATTCGCTGGTATTCTGGTCATCGAATAATGTTCCGGTTTATAAGGTATACCCGAAAGAAATATTGGAACCGAGAATTGTAAAATTTTTCAATTCTTTCTTCTATGTTGTTAAAAAGAAAACCGGCGCCGATTCCTATATCGGACTGATCAGTATTAAAAACCGTTACCCCTACGAGAATGATTTTCTGCAATCGGGTTTTAATCCGGTATTCCGACTGCCAAAAGGATCTGTGCTGGAATTTACACCCGGTAAGGGCTATGATGTTACCGATACGGATGGTGCATTTTTATTCAGTATTATTATTCCGCCCGGTACCGATACTTCCAATCCACGGATCACTATCGGACTGATTATCTGTTTCGCAGGCTTTGTACTTCTGGCAATATTTCTATTCCGCTACATTGGCAGAAGAAAAACTGCATTAAGTAAATTCCTGACCGGGTTTGCTGTTATTAGTATATTTATTTCACTCAGAATTTTACTGTTTGTTTCTGGTTTCAAACCATCGGGGTTGTCGCTGTTTAATCCTTTCCTGTTTGCCGATTCGGCTTTTGTGCCAAGCCTGGGCGACCTGTTTCTCAATACGCTTCTTATCTTCTATTTAGTCCTGATTGTATTCCGATATGCCAGTCTTTCAAAGTTCATCAATGGCGTTTCTCGCATCAGGAAGTTTTTTGTTTATATAGTATTGACAATTGTTTTCCTGGCGCTATACTTTTGTGCTCACTATGTTGGGCGGAGTCTGATTTTTAATTCCAATATCTCGTTTCAACCAAATGAAATCGATCAGCTGTCATTATACACCTTCATCAGCGTCCTGATCATTGGTATGAACTATTTTTCTGCTGTGCTCTTCCTTATTTGGGGATTGAAAATACTTAACGATAAAAAGGATTTTCACGGTTTCCTGATAACCATGATAGTATTGTCCATCGACGCAACTGTATCACTTATTCTTTCCGGTTACACGCCTGATGTTATCTCGATCATTTTCCTGTATGTAGTGATTGGGTATTTCTTTTTTCTGCACTACAGGAGGGCAGATATTTTTCGGTATTCTGTATGGGTACTCTTTTTATTGGGATTTACCTGTTACCTGGTTACTTTCCTGATTCAACAATCGGGTATCCGGGAGGAGAGGGTTAGATCGTTGCTGGCACTTGGTCTGGCAGATGAACACGATCCGATAGCTGAATACCTTCTTACGGATATTAGCGATAAATTGGACAAAGAGCAAATGATTAAAACTTTGGTTAGAGGGGATTCAATAGATATTGATAAGGTGACAGGTTACCTTCGGAAGAACCATTTCAAAGGGTATTGGAATAAATATAATATTGTTGTAGCAGTATGCGGACCTGTGGACAGCCTTTTATTTGAAGAACCGGAATTCCAATGGTTTCATTGCTATAATTACTACGGACAGATTATCCGGGACGTTGGGCTACAATTGCCGGGTTCCAGGTTTTACTATCTTAACGATTTTACCGGACGCATTAGCTACCTTGGCGTATTCCCTTTTCCGTTAGCCGATTACCCATATGAAAGGACGGTCTATATCGAACTTGACTCTAGGCTATCGAATGAATTTATCGGATATCCTGAGTTACTTCTTGATCGGCGGTTGCAGGATAATCCTGTTCTCGATCGGTATTCCTATGCAAAATATCATAAGAACGAACTGATTGCCCAACGAGGTGATTTTAATTATGCCTTACGGCCTGACTTATTTGGCAAATCTGACACCAAATTCAGGACGATGAAATTCGAAGGATATTCTCATCTGATATATTCTCCGGGAAATCAGAACCTCATCGTATTAAGTCTGCCTGCTATTGGTTTCATTGACTTGTTGATAGGCTTTTCTTATATTTTCCTGTTGTTTTACCTGTGTCTCCTTCTGGTATTTGCAGTCAAAAGTCTGAATCGTAAGGATTTCAGGTTTTTATCTGACCTTCGCAGCAAGATTCAGTTTTCCATCATCTCCATCCTGCTTGCCTCTATGATCCTTATTGCTGCGGGTACTATCTGGCTTAATATCCGTAATTACAGGCTGAACCAGGATAAAATACTTCATGAGAAATTGCAATCGATACAGGTTGAACTTACACGCCGTTTGGGATTATTAACGGAATTGTCAAACAGTTGGTCAACACGCAGGTACGATAACCTGAACCAGTTGCTCATCCGTTATTCCGATGCATTCTTTACCGATATTAACCTGTATTACCCATCGGGTGAATTACTTTCCACTTCGCGCTACGAAATATTCCAGGCTGGATTGCAGGGTGAAAAAATGGATCCTGTAGCCTTATATATGTTAAATAATGAAAAACGTGCCCTGTTTATTCATCGCGAGAAGATAGGCAGCCTGACATACCGGTCGGCCTATATTCCGTTTAAGAATTCAGAAGGAAAACTACTAGCCTACCTGAACATACCGTATTTTACAAAGCAGGCAGAACTTCAGGCTGCTTTATCTACACTGATCGTTACCATTGTTAATATCTATGTGATCCTGATCCTGATCACGATTGTGATAACCATACTGATCTCAAATCAGATCACAAAACCTCTGAATATGTTACAGGATAAATTACGCCAATTGAAACTCGGCAACCGGTATGAGCAGATACATTATAAAAGAAACGATGAGATCGGCAGGCTGGTAGCAGAATATAACAGAATGGTCGTTAAGCTTGAAGAGAGTGTTGAGATGCTCGCACGCTCTGAGCGTGAATCGGCATGGCGCGAAATGGCTAAACAAATTGCCCATGAAATAAAGAATCCATTAACACCAATGCGCTTAAGTGTACAGCAACTGCAAAAGTTGTGGAACGAAAAAAGGGAAGACTTCGACACCTATATTAAAAATGTAACGGTTACATTGATTGAACAAATTGATAACCTCTCAGCTATTGCATCGGAATTTTCAAATTTTGCCAAAATGCCGGCTGTTAAAATAGAACCTGTCGACCTGGTAGATATAGTGGGCAAGACGGTCGAATTGTTCGGAGGAAACGAGGCGTATACCATCCAATTTAAAAAGCCGAAAGAGAGTATCATTATAAATGCCGATAAAGAGCAACTTTCGAGGGTATTCATTAATCTTCTGAAGAATGCGGCGCAATCGATACCCGATGCCCGGAAAGGGAAAATAGGAATCGATATCACGAAACTGGAGAAAGAAGTTACAGTCTCGGTTTCTGATAACGGCACCGGCATATCCGATGAAGTTAAGCCGAAATTATTCACCCCTAATTTTACCACTAAATCGGGTGGAACAGGGCTGGGACTTGCTATTGTAAAAAATATACTCGACCAGCTTGGTGGGGAAATCAGCTACACAACAAAACATGGCTCCGGCAGCAAATTCCAGGTTACATTTCCGCTTGCTGCAGGATAAACAGAACCAAAATAGCTTTCGCTCCGTAGAAATTATACAGCGTCTATACCAACAAGATAAAAATGACCGGGTTTTTGGTATGCTGTTGAGAAAATAGCAAGAATACTGGTTGTTAACATGTTGTTGTATGGCTGCAAAAGATTATTTTTATATTTGAAACACAAAGACAAAACTAGACCGTTGAGGAAAGGACTTTTATATATTCTGATTTTTGCTTTCTCAGGAGTATCACAACTACATGCACAGAGTAATATCAGTGGTGTTGTCAATAAATACTACAAGGTTAATTCCATTGATGGTTCCGGTACTTATATAACGCTTGAGAATGTTTCCTTAACCGACCTGCATGCAGGAGATAAAGTAGTCCTCATGCAGATGACCGGGGTTGATGTAGATCTCGATTTGTTTGATCCTTCATATAATTATAACGGCTTTGCAAATGCGGGCAGTTATGAAATGCTGGCTGTGAAAAGTGTAAATGATGGCACGAAAAGGGTTGAATTCACGGTAACCCTGAACACTGCGAAATACACAAACGGTGAGAAGCTTCAGCTGGTAAAAATTTATGAAGACGATTATGCAACAGTCACCGGTCAACTGACCGCTGATGCATGGGATGGGAATAAAGGCGGTGTTGTGGCCCTTGTAATTTATAAAAAACTGACATTGAATGCCAATATCGATGTGAGTGGGAAAGGTTTTGCAGGAGGGAAAGTAGATCCAAATTACCCCGGAACATGTCGTGCAAATCATGATACCCTTCATTTTCCGGAAACCAAACTATATACTGCCGGGGGTAAAGGCGAGAGCAATATTGAGAATTCCTGGGTATATACAAAGGGCCCGGGTCGACGTGTAATTGGCGGGGGAGGTGGCCTCGGTTATTTTGCCGGTGCGGGTGGCGGGAGTAATTATGGATCAGGTGGACAGGGAGGCTATCAGAAGTCAGATTGCGGATCGGTTAATTGGATCGCAAGCGGGGGTTGCTCTTTAAAAAATTCCAACTTTTACGATGTCTTTAATAGAATAACCATGGGAGGTGGAGGAGGTGCTTCCACTGAAGATGCTACTCATCAGGGAACCAATGGAGGCAGAGGAGGAGGATTAATTATACTTTTGGTGGATACACTAACAGGTGCCGGAAGTATAATAAGTCAGGGCGAGAGTATTACCACGTCGGTATCAAACGGTGGTGCAGGTGGGGGTGCAGGGGGTACAATATTGTTAGACATTAATTCATATGCATCGGCAACCAATACTTCAGTCAGCGTAAGAGGTGGTAACGGAGGAAGTACAAATACAAATACCGGTGCCGGAGGAGGTGGGAGTGGTGGTTTAATTTATTTTAGTCAATCATTACGTCCAAGTAAGGTAATTCCTGACACCTTAGGCGGAACAAGAGGGCTTTCTTCTGAAGGCGGCGAATATAATGGAGGAAGTGGAGCAAGGGGCGGTACACTTAAAAACCTTTCGCTCCAACTCAACGGCTTCCTCTTTAACTCTGTGAATGGTGATGATATTATATGCGCCGGCCAAACTCCCGATGTTATCACGGCCAGTCAGCCTAAAGGTGGTACCGGATCATATACCTATTCGTGGCAGTATAGCCTGAATGGAAGTGATTGGAATCCGGCGACGGGTATGGGCACCGGAGATTTGCTTTATTTCCAGCCTATCCCGCTTTATCAGACCACCCATTTCAGACGATGGGTCAGCTCTGGTGGTGTAACCGATACTTCGCTCCCTGCTACCATTACTGTATACCCCAAAATAAAAGGGAATACTCTTGAAATCAGGGATACTATTTGCAGCGGTGTTAACCCGGGAACTCTTATGGGCGACAGTACAATTACCGGAGGGAACGGTACCTATAGCTACCAGTGGCAATTTTCCACCGATAACCCTCCCGTATGGACTAACAACGGCCCCGCCACTCTTACCATGGCAGCTGGCACGTTAACACAAACCACCTACTACCGTCGCATCATTACTTCTGCCGGAGTTTGCACAAGTACAAGCAACCAGGATACCATTACTGTCCTGCCGCTGATCCAGAACAATACTTTTATATCAGAAGCTGGCAACGATACAACTCTTTGTGCTAACGTTGATGCAGGAACTATCCACGGCAGCTTGCCTACAGGCGGAGACGGAATTTATTCATATCAATGGCTATTCAGTACTAATAATATTGACTACTCAAATCTTTCAGGACAAACAAACCAGCATTATTCACCACCCGATTTAACAAGCGGCAATTATTATTATAAACGTACCGTTTACTCCGGCGAGGGGAATGCCTGTTCCAGCATTTCAGCTTCATATCATATCCTGGTCTATCCGGAAATTACTAATAATATTATTGCAACCGACTCTTTTCAATACTGTTATAACGCCCAGATTGATCCGGTGAACGGACAGCCGCCGGGCGGAGGGAATGCAGGTAACTATGCTTATCGCTGGTTCAGAAGGCAGATAGGCGAAAATTGGACCTTGATACCGGGTGCCGAACAGCAATCTTATTCTACCATCAGCAGTTATTACGATACGACGCAATTTTGCCGGGTGGTACTATCGGGCAATGGCCAATACTTTGCCTGCATCGATTCAAGTAATATCATCCAAATCGATGTCATTCCCCAGATCCATAATACTCTCATTAGCCAGGATACTGCTCTGTGCGAAGGTCAAACTCCCGATGCATTTATTGAACTGCCTGCATCTGGTGGCGCCGGTGGGTTTGCATACCTGTGGCAAATACGGACACCCTCAGGCACCTGGGTAAATGCACCGGCAGTAAATAATGCTCCTTCCTATACTTCCGGTCCGCTGAGCACAACAACCCAATTCCGCAGGGTAGTAACCTCTCAGATATGTGTTGTGGGAAGTACTCCACCGATCACAATTACTGTTTATGATTCGATACGAAATAACTCTATAGGAGGCTCGGTTCAATATGCCTGCTTCAATACTGAAAAATTGATAAACGGCAGTACCGTTACCGGGGGTAATCAAAGCGATATACGGTATAACTGGGAGCAGTCGTTTAACGGTTCTGACTGGTCTGCTGCTGATGGTGCTAATAACCTGAAAAATTATACTACGAGCTCCTTAACCGATACGGCTTTTTTCAGAAGAATTGTCCTCTCGGGTAACTACGATCAGTGTTCCAGCATTTCTCCTACGGCCCTCATAAGAATTAATCCTCTTCCTTCAGGCGATATTATGAGTTTTATCGATACAGCATGTGCAGGAGATAACCTTACTGTAAACTATACCGGTCTTGCCGGAAATGGCCCCTGGTCGATAAGTCTTGGTGCCGGAACAAATGTGTTGCATACAGAAACGGACATAACCGATACTTCAGGCCAGATCGTTTTCCCGGTATACAGTACGGCGCAAATCAGGATACTCGAATTGCTGGATGATAGCCTGTGTGCGGCTGACCTCACTGCCAATGCAGGGGTTGTTGATGTTACCGTGTTTGAAATGCCTGTTGCCTATGCCGGTGAGGAAGACAGCGTCTGCGGACTTGCAGCCAATCTGGTGGCAATACCTTCGGTAGGCAGCGGGATGTGGAGTAGCGACGGTGCTTCATTTACAGATCCTTCAAATGCGCAGACACAAGTAACAGCCGGCGATTATGGAATACAGGCTTTCGAATGGTCCGAGATTAACTGGCAATGTTCAAGCAGCGACGTTGTCGAAATAACCTTCTACGAACCACCCGAAGATCCAGATGCCGGCGAAAACCAACTGCTCGATTACAGGTTTGAAACAACACTCAATGCTACACCACCCACAATTGGCTCAGGTACCTGGAGCTATGTGCAGAACCCGGTGATATTTACCGATTCAACATTATATAATACCGGAGTTACATTACCCTATCCGGCTACCGGCGACTATGTGCTGATGTGGACGGTAGTGAACGGAGTTTGCCCGGCTGTATTCGATACCATTACAATCACTATCGGCGAACCTCAGCAATTTACCGGCTTTTCACCGAACGGAGATAATGTTAACGATTTTTTCATTATTAACCTGAGCGGACAAGTCGATTGTGAGCTGACAATCTACGACCGAAATGGGAATAAGATTGTTACAGTCCAGGGACGGGATATGGTCAGTTGGAATGGGACATTTAATAATCTTGAAGATGGGCAGGAAATGCCTGAAGGTACTTACTATTATATATTAAAAGAAGGGCCTATTGTCTATAGAGGATACATTGAGCTACGAAGATGAAAGGAAGACTGGTAATAGGAATTGTTGCATGGTTGCTCTGCACTCATCTTTCTGCAGAGAGGATGCCGGCTATTACCATGTTCGAACAGAATCAGCAGGCATATAACCCGGGTACCATCGGGAACCAGGAGGTACTGACAGCTGTTTTAACCTATAGAGAGTGGTGGGTTCAGATGCCCGGCGCGCCTTCCACTCAGTTTTTCTGTGCCCATGCGCCATTGAAAAACCCGAATGTTGCCCTGGGTGTTCTCCTCGAACACGATGCAACAGGTGGCAGGAATGTTACAGGAGCCTATTTCAACTATGCATACAGAATCCCAATCGGTATGAACCGGCTGGCTTTTGGAATAAAAGGAGGGCTTTCCAATGTCTCTACAAAGGTAACATTGCGCGACGATTCTCCCGATGTGGCATTTAATGAAGATAATGAAAGCTTTATTCTGCCCAACTTCGGATTTGGTGCCTCATACTATGGCAGGAATTTTTGGGCCGGCTTTTCCATTCCAAGGATGTTTGGATACGATACCAAAAGATCGGATAAGTATAAAATTGATCCCAATATATCCCGGTGGGAGTATTTTATTTCGGGAGGAAAAACCTTCATGATCGGCCCCGATTTCAGTATTGACCCTTCGGCATTGCTTGTCCTAAGTGCAGTAAAACATTCTTCCTGGATGACGTTTAATACCATGGCATCATACAAACATACTTATAAAGCAGGGTTAGGCTATCGTTCCGAATCAGACGACCGGGGCGCTCTGTTGATGCTTGTTAGCTACTGTCTTAACCGACAGTTTTCCATTGGGTATAGTTACGATATGGCAATAAAAAAAACAGATGTTAAATCAGGTACCCACGAAATCAATATTTATTATAAATTCGGGTACAAAGTTAATGCTGCTAATCCAAGGGAATTTTAACACATGATCAGAGCCTTCTTAAATACCACCATTTTGCTGCTCTTATTCATTCCGGCGGTAAATGCGCAGGTTTTTTACAGGGCCGATCAGCTGTCAGTCAACACAGCATTTAATGAAATGGCGCCTGTCATTTACAAAAATGGTATCATCTTCAGTTCCGACAGAAAGAGCGAAGTTGTGATTGTTACTGTGGATCAATCAGGTAATTTTTTATACAATCTTTATTTTTCAAAAAAGAAAGGGCCGAAAAATTTTTCCTCGCCTGATATTTTTGCCAGGGAAATTTCCACCCGGTATAATCAAAGTTCTGCATCGATAAGCAGTGACGGGAATACTTTATTCTATACCGGAACTCTTAACCCAGGTGTTACTCCTGAAGATACCACTAGTAAAAAATTACCAAAGAATGGAATCTTCATCTCCCAATTCAGTGGGAAGGAATGGTTGCCGCCGGTAGAATTCCCATACAACTCGGAAGAGTATAATGTTGGCTATCCTTGTATTTCAAGCGACGGCAAGAGATTGTATTTTGCCTCCGAAATGCCGTCGGGCTATGGTGGGTACGATCTGTATTATTCAGATCTTGTTAATGACGTATGGAAGGAACCTGTTAATCTCGGGCAAACCATAAACACTAATGAAAACGAAGTGTTCCCGTTTATTTACCACGATACCCGTTTATATTTCTCATCGCGGGGGCATGGAAGCGAGGGTGGGCTGGATATATTTTATTCCGATCTGATTGACGGTAAGTGGATACTTCCGGTAAGAATGCCCAAACCTTTCAACTCCCGGAGCGATGATTTTGCGCTTGTTGCAAATGAGGAAATGGATACAGGCTATTTTGCATCGAACCGTAAAGGAACCGATGATATATATATGTTTGTATCAACTTTTCCATCTTTTGATAAATGTCCCCCGCAAGTCGATGAGGAATTTTGTTACGAGTTCTACGAATCTGGAACCATGTCGCTTGATACAACTACCCTGCGATATGAATGGGACCTGGGCGATGGAACCAAAATCCGCGATATCCGCGCACAACATTGCTACTCCGAACCCGGATATTACCTGATTCAACTCAACGTCATCGATACACTCACCAACGAGGTATCTTTCAACCAGGCTTCTTACGACCTGACTATTGAACGGGTTGAGCAGCCTTATATTACCTGTCCGGACAGAATTGTCGTAAATGATAATGTGAACTTTGACGCTGCTGCCTCGAGCATCAGAAGTTTTACTATCGAAAATTATTATTGGGATTTTGGCGATGGATCAAATGGAAACGATCCTGCTATAAAGCACAGGTATACGAAACCGGGCGATTATATTATTCGCCTTGGCCTGACTGGCACGAATCAGAACGAACCCGGCAAGGTTCAGAAAGCCTGTGCAAGTAAGCAGATTAAAGTGGTCCAACGATAATATATGTAGAATCAAACTTTTTATGGTTGAATACGTAAATAGCATTTGTATTGTTGAAATAGTATATTTGGGTGGAAAGGAATGTTGAATAGTATTCACAAAAATTAGTTATGCAACCGAAAAGAAGCATCCTATTTCTAATATTTTGTCTGCTTGTTTTCAGGATTAGCGGACAACCTGTACCTGCTGGCGACGAGAATATCCCGTACCTGATGACATTTGGAAATCAGGCAGAAACATCCTGGGGAGATGATGATTTTTCTCAAACCTTCTTCTTCCTTATACCCGAAACATTTAAACAACCTATCTATATCCGGATTTTTGATCCCGATATCGGTGGACAGATTGATGAGCTTAACGGGATATTCGATACAAAGACCATGTTTTCAGTTTATGGAGGAAAAGAGTGCTATTCGCATAAAGATGCTCAGGAAACCGATCCTAAAGGCAATTATAAAAGTGGTGTATTACTCGCTTCAAAAGTATTTGATTCAAATCCCCGGTACGATAACAACTGGTACACATTCGGACCATTTAACCCGACTGAAGGCGAATATGTCTCCAAATGGGGTGGGTATGTTATTAAAATCATCGCTGATGGTATAGCAGGAAACGATGGTAATCTCTACAGGTATTACCTGAGTACTAAAATGGATGAGAACAAACCTATTGAAGGCGGCAACGCCTTTGCTTATGAATACGCTTTTCGTATGTACGATAATCCAAACGAAGTATCCCATATTTATCCATATGTCGACGACAGGACCATTACAGTTAAACTTTCCAACTTCGACTGGGATGCTGACGGTTTTATTCGCACGGTTTCTGTTGCCCGAAAAGGACAGATGAGCCCTATCTCCAACGACGATAATTGGATAGAAGATGAGTTTAAAATTTTCGACGAAGAAAAAAATACTTCCCTGGATATTCAATTTATAAAAAAGAAATCTCCTCCCGTAAAGAATAATAATGTTGTAGTGAATGTCAGGAATCAATATAACGAATTGTTGCCTTTTTATGTTATTCCGATTGGCGGGGTTCCCAAGTATAATTACAACATTGGAGCAAATCGCATAAATAAATGAAATTAGCAAAGTATCTTGTTACGTTTATACTGATAAGGATAACTCAGAAAGTTAAACCCCTGTTATTTTGCTGCATCAGTTTGCTTTTCATTCACCCTGTATTTGCCCAGAAAGCACGTTTCCAGAATATCTCAGTATCGGAAGGGTTGTGCCATCCGTTTGTGTATAATATTAACCAGGATAAAAATGGTTTTATCTGGATAGGTACTGGCGATGGTCTCTGCAGATTCGATGGTATCAATTTTCTCCCTTCATCAGCAATTGATTCATTACCGGTTGATGTTGTAAATGTTAGCTACAGTGATAAACTTGGTAAGCTCTGGTTTGGCTATAATAATGGTGAAGTCTGGTCGTACGATGGCAACTATTTTGTGAAACATGATCTCGGTATTAAAACCAATACTTCTATTACCAGTTTTACCCAGAGTGAAGAAGAAGGAATTATCGTTGCAACGCAAAGCCAGGGCCTGTTTCGTTTCGATTCCAAAGGCAAGGCTGTCGTTTTTTATCCCTCTTTTAACGATAAACTTATTACCACCATTCATATCGATGCCGCAAAACTATTCATCGGAGCTCAGGAGGGCCTGTTTATTGTACAGCTGGGAGCAAAGGATAAAAATCAGATCGAAGAAGTACCTGAGTTGAGTTATATAAAAATCCAAACTATTAAAAATTCATTCAGGAAGAATGAATACCTGGTTGGTACTGAAGATGCAGGCTTATTCCTGTTGAAAATGGATGGTCTGAAAGCACAGGTTAGCGCTGTGGGAAAAGAATTTGGACTGGAATACGAAAATATCCAGGATGTTATTTTTGATAAGGATTCTAATTTGCTTATCTGCACTTATACTTCGGGGCTGATTAAATTATTGCTCGATCCCGAAAACAGGGGATCTATCTTATCCGTTCAAAAGTATGGTGCTAACAGCGGATTAACATCCAATTTTATGAAATGTGCTCTCATTGACCGTGAAAAAAATACCTGGCTGGGTACCTATGGGAACGGTATTGCACTTCAAACCAGCCAATCTTTTAGTTTCTACGATTATACCCGCGAGGGTTTCCCCGGATCCATCCTTTCTATTGCCCTGAATGACGACCTTGTATGGCTGGGTTCTGAACATGGTATCCTGCAGATCAATAAGAAGACCTCGGAAACAAACTATTTTTCTTCCGGTAGTGGACTGCCATCCGATAATATTATCAGCCTGTTTTATCGCCAGGGCACGCTGTGGGCAGGAACTTCCTCTCATGGTATTTATATGTTGCCTCCACGGTCAACCAGGTTCATACCGTTTTTTATAGGTGAAAACTCAATCAGCAGATGTATCAATCATATAGAGGGAGATGATGAGAACATCTATGCTGCAACCAAAAACGGCATCTATGTTATTAACATAAAAACAAAGGAGATTTTTAATTATAATACGATTAACGGTTTACCCCACAATGTAATCGAACAGCTTTTCCTCGATGCTGAAAACCGGTTGCTGTTCGCAACGAATACAAATGGAATTTATGAGATCAACGAAAAGGGGGAGGTTCAGGAATACCTGACGGCAAGCAAATTTTCACTCGATTTTAATTCAATCGGGCAGGACCACAATGGGAGAATATGGGCCGGCACCTACGGACAGGGAATCTTTTTATTCAATAACGATTCTGTCATTAATCTATCTACAAGGGACGGCCTGAAATCGAATTATTGTTACAGTATCGTTTCTGACGATAGCATGTTCATCTGGGTAGGACACAGGCAGGGTATAAGCCGTATTGATATTAATAATCTTACGATCTCTTCTTTTGATGCTAAAAATGGAATAACAGGCGATTTTAACCGGAATGCGGCCCTCCTATCCTCCGGTAATATCCTTTACTTCGGTACTACCGATGGACTTCTTACATACGATGTTGCCGGAAGCTATAAGCAGGCGCTTAGCCCCAAGACCAATATTCTGCATGTGATCATTTCGGACAAAGAATATGATTTCAGAAAACCTATCGTTCTTCCTTATTCGGCCTATAAACTAAGGATCGATTTCATCGGATTGAATTATGCCGACCCACTAGCGGTCAGATATCAATATAAACTTGATGGGTATGATCTCGAATGGTCTGAGATCACCACTGACCGGACAGCTAATTATCCACGGATTGAAGATGGGGAATATACCTTTTTATTAAAATCATTCGGTAGCGACGGATCAACAAGTGAAGTTCCGGTGAGTATCTCAATACGGGTTAAATTGCCTGTGTGGAAAACATGGTGGTTCATTTCGCTGGTTATCCTGGTCTTGATCCTCACCCTGGTTGCAATTATCAAATTCCGCGAGCGCAAACAGAGGCAAATACAGGAATATCTCGAGCAACGACTCGACGAGCGTACCCGTGAGGTGGTTGAGCAGAAGGAAGAGATCGAAATTAAAAACCGGGATATCACGGATAGTATAAACTATGCTCAGCGCATCCAGACCAGTATTTTACCTCCCATAAAGCGATTGCAACAGTATTTTTCAGGATCGTTCATTTTTTATCAGCCACGCGATATTGTGAGCGGTGACTTTTACTGGTTCGACAAGCTGAAAGAAAATAAATTTGTGATTGTGTGTGCCGATAGTACCGGTCATGGCGTTCCGGGTGCATTCATGTCCATGATAGGCACAACGCTTATCAAAGATGTTTGCCTGCGCGACGATGTCAACTCTCCTTCCGAAATATTACGTCAACTCGATCTCGAATTAAGGAATATCTTAACACAGAATATCGATGTTGAACAATCGAACGATGGAATGGATGGTATGGTATGTGAAATCGATATCCGTACTAACTACTTACGATATGCCTCTGCCATGCGTCCTATGATTGTATATAAGGGAGGTGAGCAGATTTATATCAAAGGTAGCCGCAGTTCGGTTGGAGGTCAATACGATAAAGATGGTAAAGATTTCAAAGATGAGGGCATTCAACTTGATAAAGGCGACCTGATATACATGTTTTCCGATGGATACCCCGACCAGTTCGGTGGCTCTGTTGGTAAGAAGTTCAAGATGGTACGCCTCAAAAATCTACTTCACGATATTTATCAGAAACCTATGGAAGAACAATACGAATATGTTAAAAGTACTTTCAACCTGTGGAAAGAAGATTTCGAACAGGTAGATGACGTATTGTTCATGGGGATCAAGATCTGATAGCAGACCTTGTTTTACTCATATGCCCCCATCTTTAGAATGCTGATTTCTTTTTCTGTAAGAAAGCGCCATTGACCACGTTGCAACCCTTTTTTAGTCAGGCCTGCAAAGTATACCCTGTCGAGCTTTTTAATGGTATATCCAAGTTGTTCGAAAATTCGCCGTACAATCCTGTCCCGAGTTTGACACTTAAAATTTTTAACATGCAGATATTCAATGCAAAAGCAT
>CAZWIU010000050.1:0-30210 GCA_964634105.1 uncultured Bacteroidales bacterium
CTGGTCCAAGGCTAATTATCTGTAGAAAAAGCCACATGCGAAAGTTTGAGCCCCGCAGGTGGCGATATATCCTTATTCTCTTTAAATTCAGCGGTTTTGAAATTTTAAAAAATATTTTAACCGGACAGTAGTGTTTCTTTTTATATATTTACCATGGTATCAGTAAGTATAACCAAACCCGTGGATTCTGCTGATAAAATAAAAATTCTCATTGTCGAGGACGAATTAATTATCGCCGAAGACATTAAAATGAAACTGAATGCCCTTGGGTATCTGGTTACAGGCATTGCATGCGATGCAGATGAAGCAGAAGAAATCCTGAGCGCAGAATCTGCCGATCTCGTTATGCTTGATATAATGCTTCGTGGCGAAACTTCAGGATTTCACATCGCAGAGCTTCTTAAAAATAAATACCACATTCCTTTTATTTTTCTCACTTCGTATGCTGACAAGAATACGGTCGAACAGGCAAAACTACTAAAACCCGATGGTTATCTGCTTAAGCCTTTTACAGATAACGATCTGTTTACTTCGATCGAAATTGCCCTGTTTAAATCGGCAGGTAATACATCAGCACAGGCAGAAGAGGTGGCAACGGATTCAAACTTTGTGCTGAACGACAGCATATTTATTAAAAAGGACTATCTGCTTATTAAAGTAAAATTTGAAGATCTCAAGTGGATTAAATCCGATGGGAATTATCTTGAACTATATTGCCGCAACAATAAAAAGCACCTTGTCCGTTCCACATTGAAAGATTTTCTGAACAAGCTTCCGAAAAATATTTTTCTTCAAACACATAAATCGTACTCGATCAATGTTAATTATATCGATGCCATTGAATATAGCCATGTGATCATTGAAGAACAGAAAATTCCAATCGGGCGGTTATTCGTCGATTCCGTCAAGAAAACACTACATATCGAGTTTTAATTTTCCTGGAAATTGGCTTTAACAGTTTGCCATATCATCATAGTATGGTTGTTTATCACTGACTTGTGTAATTCATCACATATTTTTGACATTCACCGATTTTAGGAGAAATTTTGGAAGGAATATACTTGCCTGTCAACTTAATTTGTATTAACCGCCAAGAATGAGCAATACGTTCCGAAAAAAACTGGTTGTTTATGCAATCCTGCTAATGATCGTTGAACATGCATTTTGCCTGGAAGGTAATGTTATTACTGATAGTCTTTTTCAGGTATTACAAAAATCCCGGAAGAAATCCGAAATCCTGAATGCGGTTGCACAGGAATATACCTATATCCGGGAAACAATGGCCATGGAAATATCGGGGGAGGCCTTAAAAGCAGCGAAGAAAGAAAATAACAGGCTTGAACAGGCGAATGCTTATTACATCATGGCCATAACCAAGATTTCTGTATACCAATATGATTCGGCCAGACGGCTTCTTGATAAATCAAAGCAAATTTATAATGAACTGAATTACCACAAAGGCTTAATAAAGTATAAATACGCGCTGGCAACCATATCGTTTCTGCAGGGCGATATCGGTAAATCCTTTAAGATCTATAACGAGAGGCTAGTGAATCTCTCGGCAGAAGACAGCTGTGAACTTCAGCTGGTCGCTTATATCGGTATAGGCAGGATTAAATGGATACAAGGCTATCCTGATCCTGCCCTGGATTATTATAAGAGGGCTATTACCCTTGCTGTACAACTTAAAAATACGCAGGCAGAAGCGATGATATACCTGCTAACCGGTATCGCATACCAGGATATGGGTTACTATGAGCTTGCGATGGAAAATTTGCAGAAATCACTGACAATAATTGAGACAATGAATTATCATGTAAAGCTTCCATACGCATTGCATTATTTGGGTGTTGTATATTTTGAGCTTTACGATTACGATAAATCTTCAGACTATTTCCAACGCGCGCTTGCCGTTGCAGAACAACATAGCGATACATGGGGGAAAGCGCTGATATACCGATATATCGGGAGAATACATAATTTCCGGGGCCAATACGACAGCGCGTTTTACTACTTTAATGAATCATTGAGCCTGGCCACAAAAATCAACGATAGAATTGGTGAATTATACTCAAGGCGATTTCTGGGGGAGGTTTATCTTGAGAAAGGGCAATACAAGAAAGCGCTCACAATTTTCAGGGAAAATATCATGGCTGCCGGTCTGAATATGAATCGTTGGGAAATAGTATGCAATTTATATGACATTGGCCGTGTGTATGAGCAGCAGGGAAATCATGATGAAGCTATCCGATACTACTCACAAAGTAAAGCAATAGCCGATTCATTAAAATTGTTTTATGATAACCTTATTGCCTGCAAGAAGCTGGCTGCTTTATTTGAAAACAGGCACGATTACAGGAATGCACTGTACTATTACAAACAGGTTAAAACATACAGCGATACAATATTTTCAGATAGAAAACGTAAAAATATTGAGGAACTCCTTATCAGGTATGAAACCCAAAAGAAGAATAATGAAATTACCCGGTTGAAACTTGACCAGGTAGAACAACAATCAAGGTTGCAGCGTCAACGCCTGTTGAGTTATTCTTTGATCGGAGGATTTATTCTTGTATCGGCCATTGTAATCGTATTGATCTACTTTTATAACCAGAAATTAAAATCGGATCATGAAAAGGAGATCCTGATCAGGGAAATACATCATCGTGTCAAGAACAACCTGCAGACCATTTCCAGCTTGCTGAGCCTGCAAGGCAGCTACATTTCTGATGCCGGGATAAAAGATCTCGTTACCGAGAGCCAGGGCAGGGTAAAATCCATGGCATTGATCCACCAATTGTTGTATCAGCAGGAGAAGCTCTCGCGTATCAATTTTGAACAGTATATTACCCGATTAATTGATGCAGTATCATCCAGCTATAGTAAACCTTCAGATCATATCCGGTGTATCGTCAATTGCCAGCAGATCTACCTCGATATCGAAACGGCTATCCCAATCGGGTTGATCGCTAATGAGCTGCTTGTAAATGCATATAAGCATGCTTTCAAGGGAATTGACAGGGAAGGACTGATCCACATAGAGATCATCCGGCAGGAAAATAACGGGTACTGCTTCAGTATCCATGACAACGGCATAGGGATACCCGGCAGGATTGATTTTGAAAACTCCGGAACCCTCGGACTGAAGCTCGTTTACATACTTGTCAGGCAAATAAAAGGCATTCTTTCGTATGATGTAAAAAACGGTACCGAATTTAAAATTTTCTTCAGCGAGAGTGAAAAGAAAATAGTATAGAACATCCCGTTTAATAGCACGAAACTCCTTCTTTAATAAGCTTCGCGGCTGAAACAGATTATTATGTCGTTAATTTTAACCTGGGATTTAACAACAGATGAACGAAGACAGGCTATTGTTATGATGATTGGGGGCACAGGCTGTAGGTGTTTAGCTGTTTCTATACGTGACATTCCGTTACTTCGGGAAATATTGCGTTATATCTGTTACACCGGGTTTTGCAAAGAAAACTTAGCTCCAGTATTTTTTTTCAACTCATCAACTTTACACCTCATCACCTTATCAACTCAACTAATTCAATTAAACCTCTATTGGCATATTCGCTTATAAATCAACAATCCCTTATTCCAATATTCCATGATGACTCTTTAATAAAGAACTGTTTATCGGTGAAATTATCGGGTTTACGTCTTTACTGTTTTTCTCTCATATTCAGGTATCTCTGCTTTATCATCACAGCGCTATTGCTGTTTATCACATACCGGGGTAATTCATCACATATTTTTGATTTTCCTGACTTTTTGCAGAAATTTTAATCTTAAATTTAATCTCGGGAGATATGTATATACCTGAAATTAAAATGAGTTCAACTTAACACTTACCTGCATGAAAAAGACGCTATTTTTTCTGGTGCTTGTATTACCGCTGTTTTCCTTTATCGATGCACAGATTCATATCGATTTAAAAGATAAACTGCTGGACGAAATTAACGATCGTGCAAACGATGCCGTTGATGAAGTCATCGACAAGACCCTTGACACCGGCGAAGAAGCTACCAAGGCAGTCGTTAAAGATGAAGCCGAAAACCTGAAAGAATCGGATTCAGATAAAGATAAAGACGACGATGCCGGGAAGGAAGATTCTGATAAGGATAAATCATCTTCTCCTGACAAAGACAAATCGTCAACGAAGAATGATCAGCCGACCCTGGTATGGTCAAAATACGATTTTATTCCGGGCGATAAAGTATTTTTCGAGGATATTCACGAAAATGAAGAAAATGGTGAATTCCCTTCACGCTGGGACCTTGGCGATGATGGTACTGCTGAAAATGCTGTTTTTGGCGGAGCTTCGGTTATCTATTTTAAAGAGGCCGGCACCTGTATAGTCCCGTTTATTGAAAACTCGGAGAATGATTACCTGCCCGATATATTCACACTGGAATTTGATGCCTGGTTCGAGGCAGATGAATATTGTTCTTATGAAATCAGGTTTTATGATATAAAAAATCAAAGTGAAAGCAGTATTGATATCTATCCTCTTATAATATATCCAAATGAAGCTATATTACGGGGAAAAGGAAATGGATTTTATCCCGGAAAAGAAGATGATGAAATTACTGCCGGATTATGGAGGCATGTTGCCCTGTCGTTTAATACCCGGGCGCTTAAGGTATATCTGGATGATGCACGGGTAATCAATATTCCTAACCTGGGGATAAATCCTGAAGGCATTACCTTATGCTGTGATGATATGAATACCGCGGGAATTGAAGGGAAGAACAGGTTTATTAAGAATATACGTATTGCGGAAGGGGGTGTCAAATTGTACGATAAACTCCTGGCTGATGGCAAAATAGTATCCAACGGGATAAAATTCGATGTGAACAAGGCAACCATCAAGCCCGAATCGATGGGTGTTATGAATAATATCTGCCAGCTGATGAAAGAACACCCCGAACTTAAATTCAGTGTTGAGGGCCATACCGACAGCGATGGCGACGATGCTTCAAACCAGTCTCTTTCCGAAAAAAGAGCAAAAGCTGTTGTTGACCAGCTAAAGAGCATGGGTATAGACTCTTCCCGTTTGTCATCAAAAGGGTGGGGCGAAAGCAAACCGGTTGCCCCTAACAACAGCTCCGAGGGCAAGGCCATGAACCGGAGAGTGGAATTTGTTAAACTTTAATTATCGTTTTTAATATTCGCAAGCTAATGGTCGCAATCAAATTTCATCTGCGGTTAATACTGGCTCTGTTTATGTTTACTACGTTGTCATTGACAGGTCAGGAGAATAACTGCTGTGTCCGAAGAGCAATTCCTGGAGACTGTGAATCCGGAAACTCAGTTGTTTTTCTTAATGAGTCTCAACAATACAGGATTCAGGAACTGCTGACTTCAAATTGCTTTCATATAGTTGTTTCGGATGTGACAATAGAAGGACAGGCCCTCCCGACTGCTTCCAAATATCACCCTCCGGAATATCTGTTTGATGCATACTATGAAACAGGGCTGAATGAATTCAATACGTTTGATAAATATCTGTTGAAATCGCAGCTTACTTTATATTTACATTATGACGGCAAAAGCAGAGGTCTTGTGAAATCATCGTCAGTTAAGAGCCATGGCGAATCATACAGCTCCTGTGCGAATCTGATGCCCGAGAATAACAATGCTCTCTCGGGCTACTCATTCGTTTATCTTGAAAAACCACCAGCCTTAGACTAGTATGAACATACTTTCCAAACAACCTAAGACAATTTTTATGAAAAAGATCACTTATACTTTTGTTACACTTGCATCGATGCTTCTTACAGGTTCGGAAAATCCATCCCATGTGGATACTGTTTGCAGGGTGTTTGTGATAAGAATTACCTGAGAAAGTATATGGATTCAACCTGGAATACTTATGACGATCAGGGAAGAATTATTCAGTCTAATTCAGGCTTGAATTTTTGCAATATACATGAATATGGAACATGCATGATACGGGCAGAAGATATTTACCGGATGGTTGGAATGAAGATCGAATCTACCACTGATGCCGGGGGAGGTTCGGATAAAGGCTATATCGACAATGGAGACTGGATGGAATACCAGATCGTTGCTCCGGTAATTGCTGTCAACGGTTCCAATGTTACATTATTAAATAATTTCAGAATACTGATCCTTAAACATGCCATCACAAATGGTTTGCTACAGCTTAATGTGAGCTACCTTACGAAAGGAGTATACTTGCTTGAAAAAGCAACAGAAGAACAGCACCTATATGGAACTTAAGCGTTCAGCAGGATTATCGGGATGACAGATTCTACTGAACATATAATTTTATGATGCAATACTATGCCGTGTAAACTTAAAAGTAATATATGAAAGCATTAAAATTACATAAAATAGTTCTTCCTTTTTTCGTATTACTTGCTGTCGTCGGTTGTTCGAAAAAGGAAGATGAGGTTCAGACTGATGAAGAACAGTTCCCTGATAACAACAGTATTGTTGAATATGTATATGCCGACGCTCCCGAAAATTATAGTACTATTATGGATGTGCGCAGGATACCTGTTGACGATTATCTGCTGCAGATCGATAATGAGGAATTGCAGGATTATCTGGCTTCAATACAGCAATTTAATGAACATATGGACCATCCGGCCGAAATGTTCGATGCCAGCTCATTAAAATCTGCTTCTGAGGCAATGTATGAAAAGGAGTGTGAAGAACATGACTGGTCCACCGAATGTACATATACGTATCATTACAGAACGTATACATACACAATTGTTCTTACCTCGTATCAATTCCCGTTCTTATATTTAACCTATGAAAACTATATAAAGGGAAAATGCGATGGAGTGGACTATACGGCCTATGATGATGAGAATGACGGACTTGGTTATCTGATCTCCGAATCGGAATACCGGCCTTATTACTCGTGTGATATCACATACCGATACCCCGATCCGATAGAACAGGCGGAAGAACCCGTGTTTAAATGGGAGGTTATATCGTACGATTCGATATTTAGCATATACACTCCAGGGGGGGGTGATGAAATTATTTCTACAACAGATTATATCTCTACTACATATTATTTCGATCACATACGAAACTGGAATCATGAATGGATCCGGAACTCCACCCGGATTACGGGTTCAGCAATGATCATGACCTCTGAAGTATGGAGCATTAATAAAGAGCGAATGTATATAAGATGGGTTGGTATGCATGATTTCGAAAATCATAATGGCCACTGGTATTCATACGATGAGGATGGTAATATAACGAATGAGGGAGATTGGTAAACCGAGAATCAGAAAGGAATTTCATCTCAGATATGATTTGATTTATCCTGGGAATAATTGTTGATACTGAAAGCTTAAAACAAATGGAGCAGGCCAGCTTTTATTCTATAAGATCATCGTTCAGTAGTCGTTCATCCCGGAATCGTGCTATTCATCACATATTTTTGACCGGGTAGTTTTTTTAACAGAATTTTAAAAATTGAACTATAAAAAAATACCAACTGATGAATAAGAAAAAGTTCAATTTAAACCCTGTCAGCCGCATAATCTTATTGCTATTACTTTCCTTTATGTTAGTACAATGCAATAAGAAGGATGATGATCTGACGCCTGATGAATGGCTCGATCACAGCTATGCCGGCATATTATCGGTACAGTTCACGCTCGACTATCCCGAAGTCACTGCTTCAACAACAATGGATGTGCTGATAGACAAAGAACTGGGTGCAGTTCAGATCAGCAGTGGCTCCCTGAGCTTTGAGGGAGAAACGATTATTGAGGGAGATGCCAAAATCACCAGGAGTGGCACCTGGTCGTTTTATCCTACCGGGTATCTTGTGAATCCAGATAACCCCGCTGTATTTATTGACGGGGGACTGGTCATCGAAAATGACGTGCAAAAAATCTATGCAAAAGACGAACATGGTGCCTGGCAACTGGTGAGCACCATCCACTACGACCCGGCTGAACCCAATGCCGACCTTACTTTTAACCTCGATGAAGCAGTCCTGGGAGGTGCAACTGTTACAGCTGCAGGATCTCCTTTTTCCTGGCTGTGGAAGCTCGATCTTACCGTCGGCCTTGATAAATAAGGTTTAGGTTCGGAATTGATCATTGTACGAAGAAGTTAACAATAGCTTTTATCATAAATATTACATTACAAACATTCATACTAAATCGTTACAAAATGAAAACAAAAACCTTGATCATCAGTGTTTCTGCTCTATTCCTGCTCTGGTTAGCGAGCAGTTGTTCTCAGAATAAAAAAACCGCTGCCGGCGAAACTGAAAGTGAAGCTGCCGCCATAGAAGAAGATGAGCCCGCAGGCGGGTTAAAACTTTACGGGGTAAAATCGGGAATTATTGAATATAAGCATTCTGGTTCCCGAACCGGTACCAGTATTATCTATTTCGATAAATACGGGCATCGTTCGGCTGCGTATTCCGACCTGATGATGAACAATCACCCTGAGAAGGGCTGGACCATCAGCTTCGATGAAATGCAGTATATGTTCCAGGAAGGAAATACACAGGGAACAAAAATGAAAAACCCGATGATCGAAGGGCTGTTAAAAGTTCAGGATCTGGAGAAACTTACGGAAGAGCTATATGATAAAATGGGATTTAAACCTGCAGGAACAGAGAAATTCCTGGGCAAGGATTGCCGGGTTTTTAAAGGTACCATGGGAAAAGTGATGACCTGGAATGGACTGTTGATGTACATGGAAATGAATGCCGGGGGTATGACTATGAAACAGGAAGCTACGAAACTCGAGCTCAATGCTAAAATCAAACCTTCAGTGTTTGAACTTCCCAAGGATGTTACATTTACTGAAATGCCAGGAATGGGAATGGGTGGATTGTAGTCTGGGTTTCAAAACTAGTTGAATGAATGCAAATGCTTTAAATTATTAGCTATTTGATCATATACTCACCCCCTGCGTAATGCAGCGACATGACTTAACGCAAAGCTTCTCCCTCTCTCACTTATAGAGGGAGAAGGGGGGTGCGTTAAAGTCAATACTATTTTTTTTGTTCAGGCAGAAATAAAATGTAAAAGAGCAGATAATTATTTTACCTAAATATGTATCTCAATGAAACCACCACCCTTTATTCTTAGTTCCTTATTATTACTCTGGTCTGTTTGCATATTTTCACAGGAATACCAGAAAACGTATAAGGCAGTTGCCCTCGATAGGTCAGAAAGTGAATTGTTTGGTTCTGCCATAGCTATTTCGGGTAATTACGCGATTATTGGAGCCAAGCATGATGCTCTGGATACATCGGGAGAAAATCCTTTAAACAATGCCGGATCGGCCTACCTCTTTGAACGCGATTACCAGGCAAATTGGACCCAGGTCGCCAAAATTATAGCTTCCGAAAGAGCAATCAATGATTTCTTTGGCACTGTAGTCGCAATTTGTGGTAACTATGCTGTGGTCGGTGCTCCGCAGGAGGATGCCGATAGTGCCGGGTTTAACCTTTTACCGGAGGCCGGTTCAGTTTATATTTATGAACGGGACGGATACGGCACCTGGCGATTTAAACAAAGGCTTGTAGCCGAAGACCGAGAATCTGACGCATATTTTGGCCAATCGGTAAGCATAACGGAAGATTACCTTGCAGTTGGGGCGCATCTTGAGGCAAAAGATCCGGCCGGTGAAAACCCGGTAGATAATGCTGGCGCTGTCTACCTGTATAAAAGGTATGGCAACCTCGGTTGGGGACTTGTTCAGAAGCTGGTTGCTTCCGACCGGTCGGAAGATGCATATTTTGGTTATTCCGTTTGTATTCATGGTACAAGGCTGGCAGTGGGAGCCTGGGGAGAGAGTTACGATGCCTCCGGAGGCAACTACCTCGAGAACGCCGGCGCTGTGTATATTTTTGAAATGGACCTCAATGGTAAATGGAATGAGGTCGATAAGGTTGTTGCTTCCGACCGCGAAGAATCGGCATCATTCGGCATTTCGGTCTGCCTTGAAGATGATGATATCTTTGCCGGAGCCCCTTTTGAAAAGAAAGATGCAATTGGCGATGACCCATTGGATTGGGCAGGCGCAGTATATGTGATCAGAAGGGGAGGCGATAGCCACTGGTCGGAAATCAAGAAACTTGTAGCCTCAAACAGAAAGGAATATGATATGTTCGGCACGTCTGTTTCACTATCCGGACAGCATGCGATCATAGGTAGCAGCATGAATTGTAAAACTGCCTATATACTGGAGTGTGGATCGGATCAGTTGTGGGATGAAGTACAATTAATTCAGGATACCCTGTTTAATAACGATGATTTTTTATTTGTGGATATTGCCGGCGATTATGCTATCATCTCGTCAAATTACGATCATTTCAGTCCTGCGGGTGACGATTCTTTATATCAGGCCGGCGCTGCCTACATTTATGAATCCTGCACACCTAATAGTAATTCCGATCCGGACAATATCTTAGAAAACGGCGATTTCGAAGATTGTATGCTTTTTCCCTGGTCGGTATATAATGCTGATTACCTCGGAGTAACAGCCGACGCTATATTGACCGATGGCAAATGTACAGTAACTAATATTAGTATATCAGACGATCCCGTTATTTTCCAGGTGCAATTGCAGCAGGTACTTACCGGATCGCAGGCAGACAGGCTGGAGGTAGGCGCAACGTATGAGCTGACTTTCGAAGCGTATGCCCCGACTGCCCGGCAATGCCGTGTTTCTTTCGAACAGGCTGTTGATCCATGGGACAATATTTTCAATACCACCATCGAACTGGGAATAGCCCCTGACGAATATAGCTATGAATTCACGCTGGAAAATATATACGAGAATATGCAGCTGGTATTTCAACTTGGAAACGAAACTACCCCGGCAACTTTTGATAATGTCAGGTTGGTGAAGAAATCGGGTTCTTCACTAACAGACAAATCAATTGCCGGCAGAATAAAAATCATGCCCAATCCTGCCAGGGATTACATATACATTATAGCTGACGGAACTCGCGAGGTTAGACTCTATAATAGTATGTGTGTATTAATAAAAAGTGTAACTTTAACCGAAGGTGAGGCGCAATTTGAAGTAAGCAACCTGGCTAAAGGGTTATATTATTTAGAGGCCTGCCAGGACGGTAAGATGATAGTAGAAAAATTGATTATTCCATAGGTTAATAACTATACTCTCTCAGGAAATTAAATCCTGTCTGCAGTAATAAAAGATAAACCAATGAGATCAACATCTATTTATCTGTTTTCTATCCTGTGCATTCTAAGTATATCTGCTTTCTCACAGGATTTTGAAGAAGTATACAAGGCAGTTGCTTCCGACAGGGCAGTAATGGATATATTCGGTTATGCTGTATCCATTTCAGGGAATTATGCCCTCATCGGAGCACATTATGAGGATGAAGATACTGCAGGAGGGAATTCATTTGGCAGTGCGGGGTCGGCTTATATATTTGAGCGTGATGAACTTGGTAACTGGTCTGAGGCACAAAAAATAATAGCATCGGACAGGGAATTTGCAGACTTATTCGGAATATCAGTAGCTATATCGGGAAGTTACTGTATTGTTGGTGCAGTGCTTGAAGATGAAGATGAAAATGGTGAAGATTCACTGGATGCTGCCGGTTCAGCCTATATTTTCGAGAGAGACGGATACGGCAATTGGAATCAGGTCCAGAAGGTCGTCGCATCCGACAGGGCGGCTCATGATGAGTTTGGTTATTCGGTCGGTATATGTGGGAATTTTGCCGTTGTTGGAGCTATTAAGGAAGATGAAGACACCTCAGGTACCAATACGCTGGATCTGGCTGGATCGGTATATATTTTCAAACGGGACGAAAACGGACATTGGAATCAGGTGCAGAAAATTGTCGCTTCTGACAGGGATGTCGAGGATTTATTCGGATACTCCGTATCTATTTCAGGTGATTATATTCTTGTTGGTGCCTGCCTTGAGGATGAAGATGCTGTTGGAGGTAATACATTCGATGCGGCTGGCTCAGCATATATTTTTAAAATTGACGACGATGGGACATGGCGTGAAGTACAAAAGATAGTCGCTTCTGACAGAGACACCGGGGATTATTTTGGTACGTCAGTCAGTATCTCAGGGAAGTATCTTGTTGTTGGTGCTTCAACTGAAGATGAAGACGCTGCCGGAGAGAATACCCTTCTGTGTTCCGGTTCTGCCTATGTTTTTGAATGCGATGACAGCGAAAACTGGAGTGAAGTGGATAAGATCGTAGCCTCGGATAGGGCAGAGTATGATTATTTTGGCTATTCTTCAAGTATTTCAGGTAATTATATCATCATTGGTGCTTCTTCTGAAGATGAAGACGCTGAAGGAGAAAATACATTGTCTGAAGCTGGTTCAGCGTATATTTTTAAACGCAATGGCAATGGGAACTGGGATGAAGTGCAAAAAATCGTTGCTCACGACAGGGCAGCTGATGATTATTTTGCTAATTCGGTAAGTATCTCAGGAGATTATGCTTTGGTTGGAGCCTATAATGAAGATGAAGATAATTCCGGTGAAAATCCTCTCGATCAGGCAGGTGCTTCCTATATTTTTGAATCCTGCATACCCGATAATACCACCGATCCGCAAAATGTACTGGAAAATGCAGGCTTCGATGCCTGCATACTCGATCCATGGACTCTTTATTATTCACCGGATCTGGGTGTTTGTGTTACCTATCAGTTGATCGGTGGAACCTGTTTTGTTACCCCCAGATGCCTTGCTGCATCACCCGAATTATGGCATGTTCAACTTGTACAACCTTTATCCGCCGCACAGCTCAGTAAGTTGGAAAACGGGGAAATCTATAACCTGCGATTCGATGCCTGGTCGGAAACAGAAAACAGGCCCTGCCATATCTATTTCGGAATGAATGAAGATCCCTGGAGTATGCTGCTGGATGAATATTTCTCCCTTGGTACGGAAGAGGAAACCTATTCATTCGATTTTACTCTTGATACAGTATATTCATCAATGAAATTAGCCTTCGACATTGGCGTTGAAACCACCTGGGCCGGATTTGATAATGTGAAGCTGACGAAAAAACCGAAAGTGGGAATTGAAAGTGAGCAATTGAACAACATAACAATATAGCCTAACCCGGTAACAGGTATTATAAGTGTTATAGCCGCAAGTGGAGCCAGACTGAGAGTATATAATAATGTCGGGATATTAGTATTGGAGCATACTATGCAATCAAGTTCAGTTGAACTGGATATCAGCAGGTTCACAAATGGAATTTACTATTTAGAAATCTGCCAGTGTGATAAACTTTATACACATAAAATAGTAAAAAACTAAACACGACTTTACATTAATAAATAAAAACCAAATGGCCAATAGCTAAGGGCCAATAACCAACAAAACTTATCTCATATGAAAAAACTAATTCCATTATGCATTCTGTTTTTGTTAACCGGATGCGATAAAAAGGATAATGACGATTTCGAGTATAAGGAACTAACCAATGCTCTTGCCAGGGCATGGGAAGAGGTTAATGCTAATATGCCCGGTTGTGTATTATTCGAAATTTCAGGAGGCAGTATCATGGCGGATGGCACTTCAGATAACGACTGGGATTTTTCTTTCAACAAGACCGATAGTTCGGATGGCTACTGTGTAAAGTTATATCCCGGGGATGTATATGGATATGCTTTTGGCTGGCAGGCCATGCTGGAAATATCTGATTACGACTCATATGATGCGGCACAATGGGTTCGCGTGGCCGATGCAGCTACTCCCTGGATCGATAAAACGCAAAACTATCGGGAATTACAGGTTCGTTCCGAGGATGGTGACGGGGATGATTATCCCCAGGCAACCGATCACGTCTTTATTTTCTATAAGGCTGATCCCGAAGGCGAACCTGTGACATGGGTACAACTCGACGCCGAGGATTATGAAATCCTCTATGTTGAACCGAATCCGTAAGTTTGTTAGAATTACCGGACAACATTCTCTCACAAGAGAGTGCAGGATTATTAATACATAAGATCTGGAGAGATGAAAAAAATACTTTCTATCATAGGGGTCATAGAGTTAGTAGGCTTTATTAACTGTTTTCCTCAGGAAACATTGAAATTTGAAGCATCGGCCGATCTTAACGGAGATGGAACAGCAGAACAGATTATCCTGACAGGAATTGAAGGCTTGTCCACGTTCGCCCTGAATATATCGGGACTTGTATTAAACGATGCGTTTGACGGTGGTGCACCTGACAATATGGAAATAATTGATATCGATAAAAGTGATAAATATAAGGAAATATGGGTCTCATCGCCGGGCGCCAGCGATGATTATGAAAATCTCATCTACTGGTATGATGGGAAAGAAATTCATCGTATAGAAAATCCATTTGCATTCATGCAACCATCATTTCCGGGTAATGGATTTGTTTATACAAGCTATTGGGCAGGGTTTTACATCCGAACTGAAAAATACCAGTATGATCCCTCATCAAGGAGTTTTACCCGGATACCTCAATACGCTTATTACGTGGGTATAAAAGTGAATGTACTGAAGCCTTTTACTATATATGCTGATGAGGTGTTGAAACAAAAAGTCGCTCTGCTTAGTAAGGATTCGGAAATTGATATTATTCTGGAGCGCTGTACTGATGCACTTTCTGGTAATATATTGCTTATCAGGTCACAAACAGGACTTATCGGATGGGTGAAGGAAGAAGGGATTACTGAATTCTTGCAGCTTCCATGTGCAGGTTGAAATGGTTGTTGATTTGCTTTCAATGGCTACCTTTGCTGTGCCATGCATATCAATTCCATAGAAATAAATTCGGAACAATATCCTTCAGCGGAGCAATATCCTTTTAATCTTGACATTTTCAGGCAAAAACAGGTTTTAAACCTTACGAGTCCTGTCACCTTTTTTATCGGAGAGAATGGTACGGGTAAGTCGACCTTGCTGCGTGCAATAGCGCTGAAATGCAATATCCATATCTGGGAGCATTCGGAACGGACTCATGTCAGGTATAACCCATTTGTCAATGAACTATACAGGTACATCAACCTGAAATTAGCTGATGGTGAACTTACAGGCTCATTCTTCGGTTCAGAGATCTTCAGGCATTTTGCCGAACAACTCGATGAATGGGCCAGCATGGACCCGGCTATCCTCGACTATTTCGGGGGCCAGTCACTGACTACTAAATCGCACGGGCAAGGGAATATGGCTTTCTTTGAAAATCGTTTTAAAAGAGATGGGTTATACCTGCTCGATGAGCCGGAAAGCGCTCTTTCACCCGGATCACAAATCGAACTGATAAGAACTCTTACAAAATCTGTCCGGGAGGCAAATACGCAATTTATTATTGCCACACACTCTCCGATATTGCTTGCCTTACCGGATGCGACCATCTATTCGTTTGATCACATTCCAATTCGGAATATTGATTACAAAGAAACCGACTACTTCAGGATCTACCACGATTTTCTGAATAACCCGGATGATTTTATATAGAGGGTTGGATTTTTGCAATCACTGTTTCATTGAATCTGCAATTTGAGACACTAAGGAATTGAGGAATAGACGAGTTGAAAATTAATTTAAGCTATTAGTCTTTGGCTTTTAGCTATTTAGCTAGAAGAGAAAAAAACGTTACTGCTACCTCATCAAGTTCTCTTCTAATCAATGACATAATTAAGCAGTTCAGCAATTACACTCCCGATCCTTCGGGATAAACAGTTAAACAGTTACACAGTTAAACCACTCGCATACGTATAACATGCTTTGGAAGAGTAAACAATAACTCAACTTAACAGACTATATAACCAGGCTTATTCTTCCTTGATCTGCTCAAGTCGTAAATTATCTATCGCTACTTTAAAATGGGTCAGTGGTTTGCCACCTTCTTCCTCTTCAGGATTAACGAAACTCCATAGCATATAGTTGGCAAGTCGCAATTGCGAATAGCTCTGCAGAGGAATGTCGGAGGAACCGCTAAGTGTGAATTTTGTCAGGGGAATGGTAACCGTTTCCCAGCCATCCGTTATAAATTGACCACGATAATTAATGGTATCGCTCCAGGGTTTATAGTCATATTCATAGGAATACTCAATCTGTCCGGTTGTAAGACTTTTCCTGCCAATGAGTATATTGTAGTAACCTGTTTTCCAGGGATATTTTACATACATTTCAGCCTGTATGGCAAAATAATCGGGCGTCAGATCGCCTGAATAATCGGGTGAAACATGGAAAGCTATCGGCAACATGGAATTTTCTATTTCGGTTGTTCCCGGCATAATATTGCTCAGCTCACAAACATAGAAAAATCCACGTGCCGGCGGAATGGTCGCATCATCGGCATTTCGTATTATATCGCCTCCCCAGCCTGCCCAGAAATTATTATAATCAAAATCGCATAGCAGACCTGTGGTATTGTTAAAATCGATATTGTACGCCGAGCTGCCATCTCCACTTGCGGATGTCAATACCAGTTTTCCTGCATTTTCAACTCCTTCCGGAACGACAATCCTGCATATAGTATCATTATAACCTTCGACAATTTCTCCTGGAATTTCTCCGGGGAATATCACTTTTTCAAGATCAACAAAATAGTTTCCTTTTAGTGTGATCGTCTCGCCGGCTACTGCAAATTCATTGCTTATTTTGCTTATAAATGCAGGGGCAGACAATATTTTTACTTCTACGACTGCTTCGCCACAGCTTTTAAATATGGTGAGACTGTCAGGAACGGTCAGGTTGGATTCTATATAGGGTACTGTGAAGGTAAGTGTTGTATCGGGGTGATACAGGTAGGTAGCATCGTATGTAAGGTTATTAATTTTTATTTTGGTGGCTCCATCGAGGTGGGCACCATGAACAGTGATCTTCCTTGTCGGGATCAGGTAATCGACCCGCACAGTGCTGCCTTCAAATGTGATGGAATCAATGACCGGTGGGATACACTCTTCCTCTTTTTTACATGATTGTTGTAATAACACCATTACCCCTGATAAGAAAGCCAGTATCAGGACGAATCTTCTGAAATGAAAATGGACTTTATTCTTTTTATTTATTTCATTCATACTGAGATAATTGATATAATTTGTTCGGTACTTTTTCGATCCTGGCTGAATTTCCAAAAACGCGGCAAGTTAATGATTTCATCGATACTAAACCAGAGAAAATTCTTCAGGTGATAACAAAACGCAGTATGGGTGTTAATTCATATTTCTTTTAATGATTTTTTCATTCCGGGTACAAAAAAAGTCGATTTCTTCTTAAACTGTCATAGGGTTGTCGCACTATTCTTTTATTTTCGGGTTAGAATTTCATCATATATGCCGGATTATATCGAAACCAGGACAATTCTTTCAAAACTCAGGCATACTCCCGATCCTTATTTTGGTATTACCTATACTATGAATCTGTACAGGGGCTGCCAGCATCAGTGCATTTATTGTGACTCACGAAGCAAGGTGTATGGTATAGATGACTTCTCGAAGATCAGGGTGAAACGTAATGCAATCGAATTGTTGGAAAAAACACTGAGAAAACGTATTATGAAAGGTACTATCGGTACGGGTTCAATGAACGATCCATACATGCCTGTTGAAAGAACAGAGAAACTTACATATTCAGCTCTTAAGACCATCGCAACCTATCATTTCCCTGTTCATATACTTACTAAAAGCGATCTTGTAACCAGGGATGTTGATATTCTTAAAGATATCGCCCTGACTTATGCTGCGGTTTCATTTACCATCACCACATACGACGATCATCTTTCACAGATCATTGAACCGGGGGCTGTAACTTCAGGCAGACGTTTCAATGCGATGGAAGCCATTGCAAAAGCAGGTCTGTATACCGGCATTATCCTTTCTCCGGTCTTACCTTTTATTACCGATACTGAAGATAACATAGAAAACATTATTAAACTGGCAGCCGACCATGGAGCTTCCTACATTATTGGCTGGATGGGTATGACACAACGCGAAGGTCAACGCGAATACTTTTACACGAAGCTCGATCAGTTTTTTCCCGGGTTGAGAGATCGTTATACCAATCAATTTAAGCTCAGCTATGAATGTCCTTCTCCTTCTTATTTAAAACTGTACGAGGTCTATAATGAAACCTGTGAACGCGTTCACCTTGATAAAAAAATTCGTTTTTTTATAGAATCACAACCCGTACAACTCGATTTATTCTCTCCGCACAAAAGCATATTGGACTGATATTTCTACTTTTTTTTGCTCTCGCATACAACTTTTCTTGCTTTCCATGCAACTCTCTTATTGACTCATTGTCCTTAACCCTCAGATCATAGATGGATATCCTTCTTCTTATTCCCCTTCTGGTAAATAAGATGCAGAATATCAATTTAATGAGATAAACGCTAAGAAAATATTTATGATCCAGATTGTTCTATTATCCGAAATCTATTTTGCAAAACTGACCTATCTGTTTTTAATTACTATAGTGCACCTGGTAGGAAGTCTCATCACGATGGCTTTTAAATTTTTTAAACTAATACTATGGTAAACTTAAAATTGACAGACATGAAAAAGAATCTAGTACACTTGTTGTTTCTGTCTTTGTTATTCATGGGATCCTGTGAATTGATACAAGACGACCCGCCCAAGGAATTCATTCCCGATGAGGCCGATCCAAGCGGAAACCTGCTCATCATCAATAACTCCGGTGAACGTTTGGTGTTATATAAGGATGAGTATATTGTTAAAAAAATACCTGCATCTGCAACCGATTACCTGGTAAACATTCCTAACCCCGGTGAAGGTACCATTGAACTTGATCTCTACCTTTGGGACGATGTTCAGCTCGATCCGAACAATCCCGATCCGCAAAAGGTATTTAAAAAGTGGCTTGTGCCGCTGGCCAATTCCACCGATGTTGAAGAAAGAGCTACCTGGCATATCAGTGGCGCAACGCAATACACAAATGTGGCTACTATCAATCTTTCCTATTACGGGGGTACCGACGAATTTGTCGATGTCTTCCTGAATGGCCGTACCGGGGCAAAAATAGCCAGCCTGATGCCCGGGCAGCAGAATAAGAAGGTAGGTGTCGACTATGGCAACTATACATTGCATTACTTATACTGGTTCTCCGATCAGAACAGCAACCAGGGTTTTGAAGAGCGAGGATGGATTGAAGATCAGGTTGTTGATGGCGAAGAATACCCCATCTGGCTTGTGCTTAATGAGAACCGGAAAGATGTTACCATAATCATACCGCATCTTGGATCTGCCCAGAGTTCGGGTATGAAATACGGGAATCTGCATATCACGAATTTGACCCCTGAACCTGTACAGATTTTTGCCGGCGACAGGATGATTGAAGATGTATGTTTCCTTGAACATGGTATTCCCGAAAACCTCTCAACACTTGATGCATACGGCGATTATGTGTTTATTCTTCCGATCTATGGCGAGGATGTTACGGAGGCCGACTATATTATGAGCGCTAAGCATCTGACCAATGGCAGCACCATCGAGTCTGCAACAATTAAGGTTATCGTTGATGATGAAGTCGATTGGATTGTTGATGGTGTTACCGATACTATCCCCATTGTGGAAGAATAGATAATTGATATTCAAACAAGGAGGCTGCAGTTGAGTCTCCTCTGAAAATAATCTCCTGTGAGCTTCCTGCCGTTGACGCGGCAGGAGGCCGGGGAGACTCAGAAAAATTAAGAATTTGATTTGTAAACAGCCTATAATTTTTGAATGATATGAGAACCATGCGATTTTTTACATTGCTCTTACTAACTGTGCCTGCGCTAATTCTGACACAGTGTCGGCCCGAGCATTATGGGTGTACCGACCCCAGGGCTGAAAATTACGACGTTGCGGCCGATGTGGATGATGGTTCCTGTTATTACGATGATGGACAACACACTGGAAGTTGTTCTCCCGATCGTGACGGAAACCTTGTGATCAGCAACCATACAGGTAAAGAGCTTTATTTATATAAGGACTATTCCGATGATTATGTTGTTGAAAGTGCATTCATAACCTGTATTCCGTCTGACACTGAGGATTTCCTTGTCAATATTCCAAATCCTGAACTGGCCGTCTGTCTTTTGCAAATATGGAAGGCCGAAGATGTCGAGGTTCAGTCTCATCCCGATATGTCGCTTGTATACCGCCAATGGAGTGTAGCATTGTCGAATTCAACCGATCCCTCCGAAAGGGCCAACTGGCTGATTTCCGGAACCGATGATTATGCCGGAACAGGTACCCTCTTGCTATCCTATCCGAGTATCGATGAGTTCGGAAATGAAGTGATCTACCAGGTTGATATTTTGCTCAACAGTCAGTCGGGATCCAAACTTGCCTCGCTGCAACCCGGTATTACCGAAAAGAAAGTCAGCGTCGATTTTGGCGTACAATTCCTGTATTTCCACTATTGGTATTCCGACCCGAATTCATCAACCGGCGAAATAATTGATATTGGCTGGAATGAATATCCCGATGTTGTGATCAACGAATATCATAAGGAAGCACAGATCGATATTCCTGTATTTTCAAGTACTATCGGGAAATACGGAGAACTTCAGGTGGTGAACGAAAATAGCTTTGTGGTTAACGTGTATTCCGATAATTCATTGATCGAGGATATCGCTGTGGTCGATGGCTCTCCCCAGGGTTTGTCAAGTATTCCTCCCAAAAGCCAGACGACCTTCCTGATTCCTGTTGACAACTACAATATTGTTACGAAAGATCTGAGCGGTAAGATCATCGAAGAATTCAAGGCGGTGAATGTTGTCCAGGGAGAAGTAGCCGTGCTGACATCCGGTATCGGCCATAAAATGATTTCGATAACGAACAATACCGACCTGGTAATAGGATTATTCACTGAGGAGGAAGTGTACCTTGGCCTTACGGTTGCTGCCGGTAAAACTTCGCCACAGTTTATGATTCCGGCATCGTACGATACGCTGGTAGTCATTGATTTTGCACGCACAAAGTCAAAGGTATTTGCCTATTCTTCTTCAGTTACCATAAACGATCTGGACGATTTTGCCCGAAACAGGGTTGAACTCGATTTGCCATGGCCTGCTGTCGAGGATGTATATCAGAGTCCGGCAATTGGCGATAACGAAGACACCACCATGGTTGGCCGGCTCATTAACAGTGAACCTTCTGTGCTCACTTTCGAATATAATGTCAGCTCCGAACAAGGATATGATGTATTCACCTTTAGCGTCGACGGCGAAGTCGAACTGGGCCCTGTAAGTGGTGAAAGTGGCTGGGTAACTTTCAGTATGGCATTTGAACCCGGAACGCATACCCTTACCTGGAAATATGATAAGGACCAGACACGTGCCGAAGGTCGCGATAATGTGTTGATACGCGCTATTAAGGTAGAATAAAATCCAACGCATATGAAGCGGATTATCGGAGCGCTTATCGTATTGACCTGTATGCCGATTGCACACGGACAAGGTGTCGGTATCGGTTACAATTTCGATATCGGGGGCAGTGGTTATAACATTCCGAGTGGCGAATACAACCAGATTGCATTTGCTATGACTCATAATGGTTTTATCCGTTTCCATAACAGGAAGGGTAATAATGCCCTGCAGTTCATGGTGGGATTTCGCTACGATTCATTAGCCTTTCGGAATCGTTCCGAATTTCTGTCACCCGATAGGAGTACTATGATGCAGTATAATACCAATGCGTCTATTATACGGAATGCCATGAAATTTTCAGTCATCAACCAGACCCAGCTTGGCAGACCGGGCCATGTGGTATTATCGCTGAATACAGGCCTCTTCTGCGAACATACGTTAAAAGCTGCTCGTCATGGTATTGACGACAGCAGAAGCTATGCGCTAAATGAAGAGATCAATGAGAATGCATTCGGAGGTATTCTTGGACTGGAACTCAGGTTGGCCTGGTTTACAATAGGCTATAAATATGAACAGCTTTTTAACGATGTGCTGGATCATGATTATATCCTCAGCCAGGAATTAAATCTGACCAACAGTTCCGAGCTGAGAGGACTTGTTATGAATCCTCCCATGCATTTTATATACGTTGGAATTAACCTCGATTTTTATCATCGTCCCGAATAGGTACGAACAGAATATTGGCTGTCTCCTGTCTGGTTTTCGGTAAGTCGGTGCACTGCTTACCGTTCAGGAGGCAGCCTTTTTAATGAGACTAAATTTTTACAAGCGTAGCGAAGTAACCCCGATAGCTATCGGGGTTAAGTCGAATTAATCTGCCGAAGCATAGCGTAGGCAGATAAAGAGCACATGTGGCAATCTATTACTCAACATACTGAATTTTTACGAGCGTAGCGAAGTGAAAGTTCATAGTTGAATTCTTGTCTGCCGAAGCATAGCGTAGGCAGAAATCCCGATAGCGATAGCGTATCGGGATCAATTTATGTCCTTCCGTTTTTACGAATTACATGAAGTAAAAATTTTAAGTCGAATTAATCTGCCGAAGCATTGCATAGGCAAATAAAGAGCTCATGCGGTAAACTATTACTGAAAAGACTAAATTTTCACGAGCAAAGCGAAGCGAAAATTATAAGAAACTGTCTAAGTTATAGTGATTCCTTGTGTCGTTGAGTCTTAGTGGCAAGAAAGATATAGCCACAAAGGCTCGATCCCGAATGATTCGGGACACCAAGATTATACCAGGATTCTCTGATCTCAGGCCGAATGTCGTAGGTAATATGATATTAATGCGAATTTTGATAATATGGATGCTATAAAATTTTTAGAAAGTCTATAAATCGAATTACTCTGCCGGAGCTAAGCGTAGGCAGAAATCCCGATAGCGATAGCGTACCGGGATCAATTTATGTCTTTTCATTTCTACGAGCGTAGCAAAGTGAACGATATGCTGCTGACAACAGTCTTCTGGCTTTGTCAACAAATGAAATGGTCAATTAAAATGTAATCTGCAGCATAAAATATTTTCAAAACCATCGAATGCAGCTATATTTGGAGAAGAAAAATTCTACCAGAAAGTGAAAAACCGGATTCAGCAAATTTTCGATCAGGAAGCGAAAGCCATTTCAAACATACCTGTAACAGATAACTATCGTAAAGCCATTGATCTTCTCTATGAACACATCCATGTAAAGCGCGGAAAACTTATTGCAAGCGGTATGGGAAAAGCCGGCCAGGTGGCTAATAATATTGCAACTACCTTCAGCTCCACCGGGACTCCGGCTGTGTTTCTTCATCCCAGCGATGCTCAGCATGGCGATCTGGGTATTATTCAGGAGAATGATGTCCTCCTGCTTATCTCCAACTCCGGAAAGACCCGTGAAGTATTGGAACTATATTCCCTTAGCCGAAATCTTTTCTCGTCGATACCCGTTATTGTTATTACGGGCAATGCAAAGAGTGCGCTGGCAGAATTGGCAGACGTCGTTCTGTTCACAGGTAGTCCTGACGAGGTTTGTCCGCTGGGATTAACTCCCACAACATCCACCTCCGTTATGGCTGTTATTGGCGACGCACTTGTGGTATTGATGATGGAAAAAATTAAATTTACTCCGGCAGAATACGCAAAACGTCATCATGGAGGGTATCTTGGGCATAAATCAAGGATTATTGGTACCTGAGTTATGAGCTTCGGATTCCCGCTTACCGACATTGATTTAAAATAAGTACCTGTATATGATTGCCTGATCATCTGAATATTTTTCCTTTTCTTTTTTGATGAGGAATTAGGCAATACTTAAGTAACTTTATAGTTATTATTGTCATGCAAATTCCATCGGGTTGTTGGCATGCATACCAATTTAATTAGTATTAATACTTACTATGCGTAACATATATACAATAGGAGAAACGGTTCTCGATATTCTGATCAGACAACATCAACCTTTTACGGCCAAAGCAGGAGGGGCTTGCCTGAACAGCTCTGTAACGTTGGGCCGGCTTGGACTGCCTGTTCAGTTTATCAGTGAATACGGGTTAGATGAAGTAGGCAACCTGATCGATCATTTTCTTAAAGATAACCATGTTTCAACTGAATATGTATACAGGTATTACGACGGAAAATCTGCGTTGGCATTAGCATTCCTGAATGAGAATAACGATGCCAGCTATGATTTCTATAAAATATATCCTGCTAAAAGACTGAATATTGAATTTCCGGTTCTGCATAAGGATGATATCGTACTATTCGGCTCTTTCTATGCAATTACACCCGAAGTCCGGGAAAAACTTATGCTCTTTATCTCAGAAGCGAAAAAAGCCGGCGCGGTTATTATTTACGATCCTAATTTCCGGAAACCGCATTTGCACGATCTGCCAAAGCTTAAGCCTATGATCATCGAAAATATCTCGTACTCAACCATTACCCGCGGATCGAACGAGGATTTTTCATTTATTTTCGGTGCCCGTAATGCCGATGAAACTTTTGCTATGTTTGGTGAAAATCCGCCGTGCCTTCTCTATACCGATTCAGCAAAAGGAGTATTTCTTCGCACCTCGGAACATTCCGAACGGTTTGAAGTTAAAAAGATTGATACAAAGAGCACGATTGGTGCAGGCGATAGTTTTAATGCCGGTATTGTCTATTCCATCTTCAGGAACAATTTAAAACAGGAAGATATACTCCACCTGAACCTGGGTATATGGAAGGACCTTGTTGAAACTGCCGTGGATTTTGCCACTCATGTATGCGAAAGTTACGACAATTATATATCGGAAGATTTTGCAGCCCGATACAAAATTCGTTGATTGATTTAACGGACAGGAGTTTTACCGTGTGTTCCGGAAATTGGAACCTGTATTGATAAATTCCCTGTGCTGTCGCTGCCCGGGCGAATGGAAAAAATCATTGTTTGAATGAAGAATTAATACTAATTTTTATGTTGGAATTCAATTTATCTGACTATGAGTTTAAAGGTGCATGGGAAACTGGCATTTGTTACAGGTTCAAGTCGTGGTGTAGGGCAACAGATAGCCCTGGGATTAGCACAGCATGGAGCAAATATCATCGTTCATGGAAGAAAAGCTGAAAATACGAATGCCACAATTAATCTGTTGAAAAAGTATCCGGTTGAAGTTCATATTATTGAAGGCGATTTGGCCTCTGATGCCGATATCGCCAACATGACAAACCGGATCATCGACAGTTACGATGGGGTGGATATTCTATACAACAATGCGGCTATTATGAGTCCATATAAAGAAAACATCTGGAAACACTCACCGGAGGCCTGGAAAAAGACTTTCCAGGTAAACGTATATGCCATATATTATTTATGCGCAGCTTTCATACCCGGTATGATCAAACGCGGTTATGGAAGAATCATAAACTTAACTTCTGGAATTAAAGATCAGCCTGAGTTGGCACCCTACAGTGTGTCAAAGGCAGCTGTCGACAAGCTTACGCAGGATATTGCGTCAAAGCTCGAAGGTACCGGTGTGCGCATAAACCGGCTCGATCCAGGGTGGCTGAAAACCGATATGGGCGGCCCCAATGCCTGGTATCCTGTCGATGCTGTGTTGCCCGGAGCATTAGTGCCGGCTCTTATAGATGACGATGGACCGAACGGACAGTTCTTTTCCGCCATCGAGTTGCGGGATACCAAACTTTGATCCGGCCAAATGATTGTGTCCACCTCAATCCGATACAAACCTGCATGAAGTATGGAAGCTATTTATTATACTCCGCTCGATAATCTGAAAGTCAGGTGTACTCTATGTCCTCATGAATGTGTTATTGCACCGGAACATTCCGGTATTTGCAAGGTTCGCACAAACAATAACGGCAAATTAACGGCTGATATATATGGAGTTGCTGCTGCAATGCAATTCGATCCCATTGAAAAGAAACCCTTATATCATTTCTACCCTGGAAAAGAAATACTATCATTAGGAGGACTGGGATGCAATTTTCATTGTTCCTGTTGTCAGAATTATGAAATATCGCAGAGTGGAAAGAAAGGCTTTCCCCGTTTGCAGGAGCTGACTATCGAAAAAATTCTTGCATTGGCACACTCCAGTCCTGATAATATCGGCGTGGCTTATACTTATAATGAGCCAATGGTATGGTTTGAGTTTATGTTCGATATCGCCTCCGAAATCAGTAAAGCAAACCTCAGGAATGTTGTGGTTTCGAATGGATATGTTAACCGGGAGCCCTTGTCGCAATTATTGAAATATATCGACGCTTTTAATATCGACCTGAAAGGATTTGACAATGCGGCGCATAAAAAATTTACAGGAGGAGAACTGAAATATGTGCTCCAAACACTGAAAGCAATTGTGAATGCCGGAAAACATCTTGAAATTACATTTCTTACTGTGCCCGGTATAAATGACGATCCAGGACTTTTTGAAAAGATGGTACACTGGATCCGCACAGATCTCTCGGCAAAAATTCCTCTTCATATTTCACGTTATTTTCCGCGTTATAAATCGGTAGCAGAACCAACACCTGTAGCTTTGCTGGATTCATTGGCTGTTATTGCACATAAGTACCTTGACTTTGTATATACTGGTAACGTAATGAAAGGCGACTTTCAGCACACCAATTGCCCAAAATGCGGTTCGGTTGTTATCTACAGAGAAGGTTACCGCATCGATCGTACCGGAATGAATTCAAAAGGTTTATGTAATAGCTGTGGATACCCCATTGCTATTAATTAATTATTTCCATGAAATGTTGATAAAACATATTTATGGTATAAAACTTATTAACTAGATTTAACGTACTATTTAAGGGATTTAAAAGTATGCCTATGGAAGCGCTGGATATTCGTGCTACGAATGATACGCCAAAAGTCTTGCTGGATCCGGAAAATAATATTTTTGAGATCTCAGGCCGCTCCCTTCCTGAAGACGTGGTAAGCTTTTATAAACCCGTTATTGACTGGCTCGACGAGTATAAGGAATCACCTAACAAAGAGACAGAATTTGTCTTTAAGTATATCTACTTTAACACAGCCACTTCCAAACTTATTCAGGATATCCTTGTTAAACTTGAGGAAGTGAAAGCTCACGGCAGCGATGTCCGGATTCTCTGGTTTTATGAGGAGGAAGATGAGGATATGCTTGACCTGGGTGAAGAATTCAGCGAGAATGTAGACATCCCCTTCGAAATCATTTGCTATTGAAAATTTCTTTCAGAATCTGTATTGCTTCCTGGCCGTTCTTTTCTTCCGTTAAATTGAAAATGCTGTCATATATACCTTTGTAAGCAACCGTAGTATTTTCCATTATGTTTTTAACGGTGAATATATCAAATTCAGCCAGAAGTTCTTTCCCGAATTTCAGATCCGAGGGTTGCACAATGTTTTTACTATCGAAATCGGAATTATACCTGATCAATTCAACAAGTCCTTCTACTGGACCGGCCGACAGATGCACTCCGTTCCAGCTCGAATTTACAAATTGAAGCCCATATTCCATCCTTTTATCAAGCAATGTTCTCCGGATACTCCCGGGTTCTGCCTCGAGGGGATTTGTTTTCCCGATGAAACGATTGCGGGCCTCACTCCAATCCAGATTTCCTGTTAATGTAAAGGCCACAATCGACTTACCCGGAGCGGTATAGTGTTCAAGTTGGCGGGGATGGAAACCATTTACCAGGTATACTGGTTTCCCGTCGATCCTCAGTGCCTGGCAATATGCTCCGCTGCCTAACTTAACAGTCGGGGAATTCTGCCACAGATAATCAAGCGACAAGGGCGATAATGCCGGATACTTTTCAAGCATCTCGAGGCCTCCGTATATAGTGCTTTCATCAAAACCGGCCTTGAACTTTTCAGAAAATATTTCCTGGCTCTTGCCGGTAAGATGTGCTTTAGCATTCCTTGCAAGGGCATTAATCACACCATAGTGTTGTGCAATAATATGATGTCTTTCCAGGTAAGAGGATGCGAGCATTATAACACTTCCTATTTCGAGATGGAATGTATCGAATTTCTGAAGGATCATTTTCAAAACCGGTTCGAGCCGGTTTTGCCCTGCAAGAAATGTCAGCTCCGGTTTGATAAAGAATAGAAATTCATGACGACCGTTTGCTGGTGATTGTTGTTTTAACTCCTTACGACCAATCTTTTGTTGCCGGGCATCATTAACAGCATCGATAATTGAATTGATCAATGTTTTATGTTCCATCGTAATAATTTTGCCACAAAAATAGGTTTTTTCAACAGCCGGTTCAACAATTAGGGTGTACTGCGCACAACTTAATTGAATATCTTTAAACGTATTTTAAACGATATGAATCAGCCCGGCTATACTCCTGAATCCGGTAACAGGGAATATATTCTTAACATGAGAAGAGTAAATGCAATTGCTCTTTTACTTATTATTCCCGAAACATTACTGTTTGCACTTCCATTTTTCCTGGTTTGGGGAGTGAATGTTCTTACGGTTCTTCGTTTTAAATCGTTCCTGTTCTTGTTTTTATTCATCGTATTGGGAGCTGCCATTCATGAATTATTACACGGTCTGGCCTGGGCCCTGGTGACAGGAACCGGTTTCAGACATATCCGGTTTGGAGTGAAATGGGAATACCTGACTCCCTATTGCCATTATTACGAGTCTATGCGGGTGTGGCAATATGTTATCGGGGGGATGACGCCGCTGGTGATTATGGGTATTATACCTGCAATATGGGCGCTATTCACAGGAAATGCCTTGGTGATGTTTTTCGGCCTGTTTTTTACCTGGGCTGCCGGGGGCGATATTCAAGCCGTCTGGATGATCCGTAAGTTTCATCGAAACCAACTGGTATATGATCACCCGGAGGAACTGGGCTTCATAATTAAAGACAACTAATTTCAGTTACCATGTTGAAGACAAGGATGAAATCGACAGCGATCATACCGATGAGGGAAGAACACTGGCCGGCTGTTAGTTCCATTTATAAACAGGGCATTGCAACCGGCAATGCTACTTTCGAAACCGTTTGTCCCGATTGGCCGACCTGGGATATAGCTCACAGAAAAGAGTGCCGTTTTGTTGCTATCATCAATAAACAGGTTGCCGGCTGGGTCGCACTCATTCCTGTATCTGCAAGGGTTGTTTATGCCGGAGTAGCAGAGGTGAGTGTTTATATTCATGAAGAATTCAGGGGGCATGGTATTGGAAATCTATTGCTGGAAAAACTGATCGTGGAATCGGAGAAAATCGGTATATGGACACTCCAGGCAGGTATATTTCCCGAAAATGAAGCCAGCCTTCATATTCATAAGATAAACGGATTTCGGGAAGTGGGCATACGCAAAAGAATAGGCAGGATGCAAGACACCTGGAGAGATGTAGTACTCCTTGAGCGAAGGAGCAATATTACCGGAGTATGAGGTGGGTCACAAAACTGAAATTTGTCTTGAATCATTTGTTTCAGTATAAAAATACTCGTATCTTAAATATATCTAATAAACTATTGGTATCATGAGAATTTTAATTACAGTCCTTTTAATGTTTTCTTTTACCTGTTACGGGCAGGGGTTCAGAAAATATACTAAGATGCCTGACTCAGTATTTGTTAAGGTGGTGGTTGGGAAAAAAATTTCTTATACATTTAAGCAGTATACATTCGAGAATTCAGGTAAAATCATCAAGGTGCGCATGGATAAGCGATTAACTTTCGCTGACGAAGGGATGGAGGAGCAGAAATCGATCGTTCCTCATATTTTCATGTCGGATGATACGACAGACCTTCCGATACTCATGATCGATCAATACTCAAAGTTATTGTATGGTTTTAGTCTCTATAAATTGAATGGGCTTGAATCTGTGAAGATTGGTTTTCTGCCGGTTGCTGCGCTGGCTCCCGGAGCCGACACACAAAAAGAATTTACTCCCTCTGCCAGCATTGCTGACAAGCTTTTGCTCGAAACTGACGGCACGCAGGTACAGATTTCTTTTACATGCGATCAGATCATCCTATGGCCTTCCTCCGATAAGGAAGAAATCGTTGACGGGAAACAGGCGAAATTTTTATATAATGGCAAAAAGCTTAAAGAAGTGGAAGAATTTTAAAAGGCTGTCTTAATTTTTGAATATTCATTGTGTCCCGAATCACTCGGAATTGAGCCTTGGCGGCCTGAAAATAGTTAGCCACAACGGCACCATCCCGAATGATTCGGGACACAAAGGGTACACCTAGTTTACGAGGCCTTTGAGTGCATGTGACTCTCAAATTCAAATGTAAATAGCTGATAATTTGCATAATATTAAATGAATGTCCGTTTTGATACCTAATTACCAGGAATACACACCCCTAAATC
>CAZWIU010000051.1:0-30094 GCA_964634105.1 uncultured Bacteroidales bacterium
TATTTAATTGTAATACAAACATTTATCTACTTTGAAATAAAAAATCAGCAAACCCGAATTTAAAGAAATGCAATCGTAGATGATAGTAAATTCAGATAATGAAGGCGGAACCATATGGTATGACTCCGCCTTTTTATTGTCTGCTTGCCGTATTAAACTTAACCTGATGCTAAGCCATGGCATTTATTTTTTGTTCGTTACGCTGGGCAAATTCCTGTATTAAACGATTCGTATCGAGCACAAGGGCAATCTCTCCGCTTCCCAGGATACTTGCTCCCGAAATTATTTCCTGCTTTTTATAAGCCTCGCCCAGCGCTTTCAGGACAGCCTGGTAGTTGCCAATAACTTCATCGACGATAAGCCCGACAACCATCTCTTTATATCTCACCAATAATACTTGCTGTACCGCGGGCCGTTCTACCTGTATAGAGAATTCACCCCGCAGGTCGATGAAGGGTATATACTGGCCCTCGAGCACAATATATTTGTTCTCTGCTTTCATTACAGTTTCGGCTTTTACTTCAGCGCATCGTTCAACAACTGCCAGTGGAACCAGAAAATATTCTCCGCCCAACTTAATCAGTAAGCAATCGATAATGGATATTGTCAGCGGCAACTCAATAGTCAGTGTTGTTCCCTTATCCTTTTCGGTTGTAATTTCAAGTTTCCCGCGTATTTCCGAAATTTTCTGATTTACGACATCCATCCCAACACCTCTTCCCGAAACCTCCGATATATTTTCGGCAGTTGAAAATCCGGGTGAAATGATCAGGTTCAATAAATCGTCACGGCTTATCTGGTCGTTCACTCCTAACATACCCTTCCTAACCGCTGTTTCTTTGACTTTTTCAAGGTTAATACCGGCGCCATCATCCGAAACCTCAATGATTACATGCGCCCCTGACGGATAGGCACGCAAAATGATGGTACCGGTTTCCGGTTTTCCTTTCCTGATCCTCTCGGCAGGTTTTTCAATACCATGATCAATACTATTGCGCAGGATGTGCATGATTGGATCGACAATCTTTTCAATGATTGTCTTATCGAGCTCTGTTTCCTTGCCTTCAATAATGAAGTTAATTTTCTTGCCAAACCTGCCTGAGACATCGCGTACCAGGCGTTGAAAACGCAGTACTGATTTTTCCAGCGGTATGAGCGAAATACTGAAGGCGTTATCGCGGAGGTCGCGTGAAATGTTCTCTATGCTCTCTGCCACTTCTGTCAGCCGCTGGTTATCGTGGCCGACGACCAGCATGCTCAGCTCAGCCTGCTTGGTGACAAGCTCGCTGATAAGGTTCATCATCTGATCAATCTTATGCGATGCAACGCGCACACTGGTAATTGAATCATGAAAATCTTTTGCTGTCTCGACGCGTTGGGACTGTTTTTTCTTTTCATCGGATGAATGAATATTTACATCCAGATCGAGAATATCAGCAGCGTTGGTTGCTTTCTGTTTCAAGTGGTTTCTGAAATTCTGATCGCTGAGCAGATTGCCCGGAGCCAGCATTTTAATTGATGGCTTACTTTCGTCTTTCAGGAACAGAAAATGCTCCCTGATATCCTCTTCGCTGCGATCGGTAACCAATGCAATATGCCAGGAGGTATAACATTTTTCCGGGTCATACTCCAATGCCATTTCCTGTTCATCAATTGCCGGAATAATCAGGCATTCACCCAGCTCATGGAGATCATAAACGAAATACATCGGATTGGTCCCGTCGTTGAAGATATCTTTCTGCGGTTTAAAGAATATATAAAAGGTGTTCGTTTCCCTGTTTCGCTTTAGCTTATTCACTACCTCGCCGGATCCAGAGGATGTATCGGTATGAATCAGGCTTTTAATCTCGCTTAGCATTGCTACATGCTGATCTTTTATTGCCGCAGTTGAAAGTTCAGGGTCATTTATCAGGTTCCGGAAGTGGTCGATACTTTGAAGTGTGATTTCCAGCACCGGCCTCGAAATTTCCTCATTTTTATTCCGTATAACATCGTAAATATTTTCAAGTTCATGCGTGATCTCTCCAAGGTGTTTATATCCAAACATATTGCTATTCCCTTTAAGGGTATGCATGATCCTGAAAACTTCATCGATTATGGTCTTTTCGGAAGGGTCGCTTTCAAGCTGCAGCATCTTTTCTTCCAGTTGGTTGATCAGGTCAAATGCTTCATCGACAAACACTTCCTGGAAACGACCTGCAGAAACTTTGGCTGATTCTTCCGAAACAAATTTGTTTAATATAAAATCGGCTTTTTCTACGGCTTCCTTATAGTGTGCTTTAAGCTTTTTATTGGTCAGCATCGGATCTTTTACCAATTCGTTCAGTACCACTTCAACATCGTTAATAAAATCGAAAAAATCATCGCTAACTGTTCGGTCGGGTTTTCCATATTCTTTACAAACGAGGGTGATTTTTCCGGTATATTGTAAAATAGTGTTTAACCCATAGATGCCAGAAGTCTCCCCAAGCTGATTCAACACTTCAAGAATTGTATCCAGATGTTTCTTTGTGGCTGGCTCCTTTTTTAAGTCCTGAACTGCAATTTTCAGGTTAAGAAGCTGCGATTGGATTTCTAACAAAAATTTACCTGTTTCTTTCACAATTGGTATATTTTATATCAATAAAAATCAAATTGTAATCCCTTATTCAGGCAAGCCTGTCGATAACTGAATAGAAATGCTTGATATCAAAAGGCTTTTGTATCAGGCAGGCAACATTAAGGCCCTGGATTTGCTCCTCGATTTTTTCTTTCTTGATACCCGTAAGAACAACCACAGGGGTATAAATATACCTGGTCATGTTCCGGATCTTACTGATCAGCTGTGCACCATTCATATCCGGCATATCAAAATCGGTTATCAAAAGATCGACCTGCGTACCATTAAAATGCTTCAAGGCTTCCTCGCCATTCGAGGCTTCAATGACTTCATATCCTTTCTTGGTTAATGCCTCCCTTAATATCTTCCTGATACTGGTAAAATCGTCTACAATTATTATTTTTTTCTGTTTTATCATTTGAAAACTGCTTCTAGAAGATCAGAATATCCATTTTTAAGTAACATTTGTCTGGGCTCCTCGTCAATCTTTAAGGAAAAGGCAAGTTCCTTTTTCTGTATTTTTGACTGGATCATGAAATACTGAATCAGTTGGAGCCCTGTAAGATCAATGTTTTTAATACCATCTGAAACAATCTTTATGCTTGCCTCTTTGCTGATCAGCTTATCAAATTTCTTCTTTATTTCCCCGACCTGTTCAAACACCAGGGAATTTCCAATTTCTATTTTATTCCCGTTCTTTTTTTTCATCTGTTTATGAATCACAACTTTTTTAATTGTTTAACCCTATTGAAGTTATAAAAACAAATTAATACTTGGAAGTATATTATGCTGATTTATATCACCCATGATAATGCATGCATTATTCTGAATGATTGGATTTTTTCCCCTTCTTTGAAACAATGAGATGAATTTGCGGGTATCGCAAAGCTTGTCGGACAGCCATTCATCAAATGGTCAACAAAATTTCTTCAGTTTTTTTATTCGGACTGACATAGGGTTGACAAAAAACAGGTTTACCTTTACTGCAATAAATAAAATAATAACAACTAAACTCATTAACAATGAAAACAATAGTAAGTTTATTAATCACCATTGCCATGATCTACGGTACTTTTAATTCTCTTTATGCCCAGGATGATACTCAGAAGAAATGCTCCCATACCGATATACAGGTAAAAGAAATTGATGCACAGAAAGCTCTTGTTATCAGAGCCGAAGTTCCATCAAATGCTATCGGAGGAAAGATAGGAGAATTGTATAGCGCGTTATATGTCTATCTTCAAACTCAGAAAATTGCTCCGGCAGGCGCTCCCTTTGCTATTTATTATTCCTTTGATCCAAACGGTAACACTGTATTTGAAGCCGGAGTTCCCGTAGCTGAGCAGACACCAGGAAAAGATAATATTACATACAAAGAATTCCCTGTTACAAAAGTTGTTACCACCTTATTTTATGGTTCTTATGCCGATATGGGAGCAGCATATACTGATATACAGAAATATATGACTGATAACAAACTTGAACCGACCGGGGCTACATGGGAGGTTTATCTTACCGATCCTGAATCGGTTTCGGACCCTTCACAGAACCAGACCATTATTTATTTCCCGGTTAAATAACAACCTTACGCCATGAAAATCCCCGGACTGATATAACAGCCGGGGATTTGCCTGTTGATGAACCAAATCACCTCCTTAGTAGCGTAAGGAGGATTAACGATTATTTATTTAACAATTCCATCAGAATACTTGCCTTGCCTTCCTCCGTTATAAACTGACATGTATATAATCCCGGAGTTAACTCATTTCTGTCAAGCACAAAGGTGTGGGCTCCGGCTTCCATATATCCGTTATGAAGTACTGCTACGGTGCTACCGGTCAGATCTGTAACCACAACACTTGCCAGACCAGGTTCTGTCAGGCTGACTGGGATGGAAGTGCTTCCTGTGAAGGGGTTCGGATAGTTCTGCCCAAGCATAACACCAGTAAGTTGTTCCGTTTCCGGTAGTGCATTTGGAGCAATTGTCAGATTAACTCTCTTCGTTATCCTTTCTTCAAACAGTGATAAACACGATTTAACAACAACAGTCAGATAATAGATACCCGGATTCATCTGAGGAGTATTAATAGTGATGGTAACCTGTTGCGAACTCCCATTTTCAAGAAGGAACCAGGAAGGATCGAATGACAGGTTTTCATTTGTACAGTATACAAGAACGGAATCTATTGCCTGCCCATCGTTAATGACTTCAATTTGCGCTGTAACAGGCTCGCTGTTACCGACCTCACCTAATTCCAAAGGATCAGCGTTTTCAAGATACGTATGGGGACGTAATTTTTTCAGCATAGCGCTGTATGAAACAGCATAAATATTTTTGTCGGCACAACCGAAATAAATTACACTGTCAATCATAATGGGTGAAGAGTGAAGCTGCCCTCCGACCTTCAGCCTCTCCCGTATCTGTTGATCACTCTTATTAATAAGATACAATGACCCGTACTCATTGTCAGGCTCCATTCCGGTTCCGACAATGTAATGATCTTCACCAATAAAAGGAGTGCCATAAACTCGATAATCAACGGCAACAGTAAATATATACTTACCGGTTTTTGCATTAAAAGCCTGGAAACGGAACTGATTTGAACTGCCTGAATAGACAATAGTATCCTCTAGTACAAGCCCTCCAAGTATCCAGACTCCACCCATATCGATTGTCATCCATTTCTTGGCACCTGTTTCCAGGTTAAGGCTGTATAACCGGCTACACCTCCCGGCAAAAAGTACCTGGTCTTCAAAAATGACCGATCTTGTCTGGATAGCATTCACCCAGGGGAAGGTGCCATCGGTTTTTGTGTCGTACGACCACACCAGTTCAGCTGTTTTCACATCGACACAGTAGAAGACCCCATCCCAGTCGCCGAAATAAACTTTTCCATTGGAATATACCGGCGTGGTTTCAATTGTGTGCGTTGCTCCAGGAGTCTGATAGTGAAGCACTGTATCGCCGTTCAAAACATTTACTCCAAAGAATAATCCGTAATCACTTCCAATATAAGCAATACTATCAACCAATAAGGGTGATGAATTAAAATCATCATAATCGTCATGATTATTACTGAAGGGTTGTGAGCAAAGCAGAAATTCCCAAAGTAAATCGCCTGACTTGTTAAGTCCAATGAGTTTTTCACCACTGGCAAAACAAAGAATCGAATCATAAATTGCTACATTAGTTCTGATCTGATTCGTAGTTTTATATCTCCATATGGGTTCGCCGGTCTTAATATTGATAGCATACATTGTACTGTCAAGGCTTCCGATATACAGAATAGTATCTTCTATAACAGGTGAAGAATAAACCCTGCCATCAGTTTTAAAAGTCCACCTGATGGAAGCATCTCTGCAATAACCTGATGGAGAAATGAGGATAGTGGCAAACACAAAAATGTAAAAAAAGGTTTTCATGGTTGTATAATTTAAAGTTACAGGAGCAAAATAAACTCACGGACAGGTTAAAAATGTCCTTTTAAACTCACAACGCATTTCTCCGAACCTTTTTTTTAAGAAATTTTTAGGTAGAATGGATAAGAAAAATTCTTTATTAACCGGGGTTCACGGATCACAATATACGGATACCGGTATTAATATTTACTTCGGCTATAATGCACTATATATATTCCGATAACAACGATTACGCCACCCAGGATATGCCATAAAGAAAGATGCTCTTTCAGTATGAAATAGGCAAGTAAAAAAGTAATCACCGGTTGACCAAGTAAGGTTGGAGCTACGGTCGATGCCGGCAGATAGCCCTGTGAATAGTTTATCAGGAACCACCCTATAACCTGTACTCCTATTCCTATGCCAAGAAACATAAGGTAGGAGAAACGGTCATAGCCCGTGAAATCATATCCAATGATTAACATCGCAATGGTTAATACAATTGCCGAAGTACATGTAAATATAAAAAGGTATCGGATAGTGCTGATCAGTTTACGGCCCTGCTCACTTACCAGGTAGAATATTCCGTAGAAAACACCGGCCCCTAATCCAAGCAGGGCACCGGCAGCTATATGGGAATTACCTGAAAGATCTCGACGAATCAGGAATATCATGCCAATGATAGCAATTACCAAACCTACCCAGAAACCATATTTTAGTTTCTGTCGGAAAATAAGAATAGTACCAAACCCGACCCAGAGTGGTGCGAGATTGGCAGTCAATGTTGGTATTGTTGCGTTGCTAAGCACAACTCCGGTTGTCCAGAGGAGCATATCGCCGGCAAAGCATACTCCCCCGATGGCTGCAAAAAGGATTCCTCTCGGAGACATATTTATCCCTTTACGTTTTAAGGAGATCAGGAAAGGAATAATAAGAATGATTGTTCCTATCACCATACGGTGAAAAGCAGTAACTATACCGGGCGCATGAGCTGCCTTTACAAAAATGGCTGAAAAACTCATAAATGAAAGACCAACAAGCAGCGAAAGAATAGCCTTTAGATTGCGGTGGGGAGTTGCCAAGGTGAAATAATTTTCAGCGAAAATAGAAGAATATTCCCAACCTTATTGTAGAAACAGGCCATTTTTTATAAGCATAGCATGTATTAATGGTTCGATTGACATCTTTTGTGTTGAGATGTTCATGAAAGGTATGATCCGGTAAGGATGAATTCAGCCGATTGGACATTAAATATTTCAAAAGACCTATATGCACCTGTTACGAATAGCTCGATAAAGACGTGGGGTGCTTCCGTGGATTAGTAAATTTACCTCTCCGGTAATATCCCGACGAACGATGTTGTCGGGATTTTTCTACCGGGGCTTTTTTGCTTCGCTGGCTCGCAAAAGCCTGCACATGGGAATATAAACCCCGGGGCCTCTTTCACGGATTTATAAATTTATCTCCCTGGTGTTATCCCGACGAACGATGTTGTCGGGATTTTTCGACCGGGGCTTTCGCTTCGCTGGCTCGCAAAAGCCTGGTCTCAATAAAAAAACCCGGCACCACGACCGGGCTAATTGTAGGTTGTTTCATTTGTGGTGGCGGAGAGGGGGGGATTCGAACCCCCGGTACCCCTTTCGAAGTACGACGGTTTAGCAAACCGTTGGTTTCAGCCACTCACCCACCTCTCCAATTGGTGAAAAGCCAAATTAATACGATCGACAAAAGTAGAAAATCAAATTACAATAGCAAAAACAAAAGTATCCTACATTACTTTTTTTTACTTTTTCTTTCCTTTTCCATCATCCGAAATAGAATCACGCATACGGGTATCAGCCTCAATATTCTTCATCCGATAGTAATCCATGATCCCCAGGTTTCCCTGCTTAAATGCATCCGCCATGGCTAATGGTATCTGTACTTCAGCCTCAATTACTTTGGCTCTTGCTTCCTGTGCCTTGGCTTTCATCTCCTGCTCCAATGCTACAGCCATTGCGCGTCGTTCCTCTGCCCGAGCCTGAGCTATGTTTTTATCTGCGTTCGCCTGGTCCATTTGCAAAACCGCTCCAATGTTCTTTCCAACATCGATATCGGCAATATCGATCGACAGAATTTCAAAAGCAGTACCGGCATCAAGACCTTTCTCTAACACAACCCGTGAAATAAAATCAGGATTTTCAAGCACAGACTTATGTGATGTGGACGATCCGATCGACGATACTATACCTTCCCCTACTCTTGCGAGTACAGTATCTTCACCGGCTCCACCCACCAGTTGCCTGATATTTGCACGAACCGTTACGCGTGCTTTGGCAATAAGCTGAATACCATCCTTTGCCACGGCTGTTACTGGCGGTGTATTGATCACTTTCGGATTCACCGACATCTGAACAGCCTCGAGAACATTTCGTCCGGCAAGATCTATAGCAGTAGCTGCCTTGAAATCGAGTGGAATGTTGGCTTTATCGGCACTGATAAGTGCATTTACAACCGAACGTACGTTTCCTCCTGCAAGGTAATGTGCTTCCAAATCGTTTATGCTTAATTTGAGACCTGCTTTGGTTGCACTCACCAGGGCATTAACAACTATTCCGGGAGGAACTTTTCTGAACCTCATCCCAATCAGCTGACCGATTGATACATATACCCTGGCAAAAACAGCGCTTAACCAGAGTCCAAAGGGTATTATATAAAAGAAACCCCATAATACTATTATTCCGACAATAATGAGTAAGATTACTAATCCTATGCTTAGTCCTTCCATGAGTTTAGTTTTTAATTTCTACATAAATTTTATTTCTTTCAACAGATGTTACAATAACATTTACATTCGTTTCTATATAATTTCCAAAAGAACTTACCTCGAATATTTTCCCGTTAATAATGGCTTTCCCCATCGGTGCAAGCTTTGAAACTGTCGTTCCTTCATCCCCTGGTTTTACATCATTTTCGCCAATAACACCCACTTTGCTATCGATGGTCGATTTAAGGCCAATATTATGCCATGCCTTCAGTTTTATCATAACAATAAAGAAAGCAATAATAGTTAATCCTGTTATAATTAGAATAATATTCCCGGTTGTTTTTCCATGAAAGTGATAACCGAAAAATATACCCAGGGCAAATACAACAAGCGATGCAATTCCAGCAACAGAAATTCCGGGTATAATAAAAAATTCGATGAATAAGAGAATAAAGCCAATAAGGATGATGAGAATGATAACCGGAATTGACATTAGCGCGAGGTATGAAGTTAATCTATTGTAGCTTGAAGTCCCTTCTCGATCAACGCTTGTCTATAAGGACTCAGGTAGCTGTAATCTCCTCTTTTTACGTCGCATTTCCCTTTATAATGAACCAGAAAAGTGCATTGTTCTGCCTGAATGGGTTCAAGCTCACATATTTTAATTAATGCTTCAATCACAAAATCGAATGTGTGCACATCATCGTTATGTAAAATCAACAGTCGCTCACTACTTGTTTTTTCATCCACAAGCCCTTGCAATTCGGGCTTATTGTCCATATATCTTTTATCTGCCATTGATTTTGCCGGTTTATTCAGCCAATAAGCTTATTGCCTGTGTCAAATTTAGAAAAAAAAATTATGCAAATAAATACTAACTGCTAAAGGTTTACCTTATCATGTTCAGTTGAACCTGTCTACACCAAAAACTTAAAAATACCGTCCGTATTAAAAACATCACCTTTGTTCTGCAAATTCAATCTCCCTGGCTTTTTGTATCGGTATTTTTTTGCTGTCATAATAAGACACGATAAACGCATCGGGATAACCATATTTCTTAACCTCCTCTAATGCTTCCCTGGCCTTAATAATAGAAGGAAAATAACCGACATAGTATTTTGTTTCAGTAGTGTTCTTTTCCTTTGATACAGGTGATAACCCTCCAAAGGCATTATCGGGTATCGGGTTGGTAAAAGATCCCAACTGAATCCGGTATACTAATCCTGCTGGCAGAATAGCCACAGGTATCGGATTTTCCTTAGAATAGGGCGCTGTGCCCGATATTGAAAATACAGAGCTTATCTCAGCACTTGCATTCGTTCCGGCATCAACTCCTTGCTGGTATGCTTCAGGAGAATTCTGTTCTTCCGCAGCCTTCGTGCTATTGTTAAAAGCATACTGAGTAATTGAAGTATTTCTGGTTACTTCAGGTTGCTGAATAGTTAAATTCGTTTTGTTCACCGCGGTATTATTGCCCCTGAGCCGGTCGGCCTGCGTGAATTTTTCATCGGCCAAATGTTGCATACGTTTTGATTCAGCTTCGATTGTAGTGAGGTTTGCAAGTAGTTCCTGCTTCTTCAGGTAGTCTTGTTCACCATCAGCCAAAAGCCTTATCTCCTTCGAACTCCAGTTAAGTGAGTCGCTCTTTGATTGTAACTCAAGTGCCTCCTGTACAAGCCTGGCATACTCTTCTTCCGGGGAGTATATTAAAGTTTTCGATGAACTGCCCAGGGGTATAACAGAAGGATTTATTAATTCACTGTTACTCCCCGGGTCTGACTGATTTACCGCTATAGACGAGGGAGAAAGCAATGCGCAGGTAAGCATTTCATCACGACTTATTGGGGAAGAATAACGAACAGGTTGCGAGAGATCAATTGTATAAGCTTCAATATCTTTCATCCCGGAATTCCTGTTCGTCAGAAATATCGCTCCTTTCCCTTCTTTCGTGAGGGTATAAAGATAGTCATCGTAGGGAGTATTGAGCGGGAAATTCATCTTTTCGGGCTTGCTCCAAAGAGAGGTTGAAGGATCAATATGCGATTTGAATACATCATAACCACCTGAAGTATTATGCCCCATAGAACTGAAATAAAGCGTGCCCGTTGCTTTGTCATAATAAGGGAATGCGTCATCGTAAGGCGTGTTGATTGCTGCCGGGAGTAATTCCGGCAGACTATAATTTTCAGCGGTTAAACGTTGTACCCTGTAAATATCAAGACCCGTTCTATCCTTCTTCGATCGGCTTGCAAAATAAAGATAGTCTCCATTTTGCGAAGATGATGGAATGAACATGAGGGACTGAAAGTCGGTTTCTTTATCAGCATCTGACTTAAACTCGTCCGGCACATAGATGTATTTACCCTCAATATTATCTCTGAAAGCGCTTTCTAAGGTAGCTACCGGAATTATCTGCAAATTCTCAACATACAATACTTCAGCAACGGTAGCCGATTGCATAGAATTATCCGTTACTTTCAACCAATAATCAGCATTGAATTTTTCTAACTGTTTGCCTGAGGCAGTGTTCTTAAAGATGGTAAATGCAAGCTTTGCATCGTTAAATTGATAGTTCAGCAAATAGGCCTTTCCCAGATAAAAGTATGCATCCTCACCATAATTCCTGGTAGCGGCAAATTTAAGCAACTCCGTCGCACGGGTAATGTTCTGATTCGATTGAAGGTAACTCCTTCCCAGAAAATATGCATACCTGGTATCTTTCGGAAACATACTATTCAGTATTTCATAATCACTTGCAGCTTTATCATATCGCTGCTTTGCAAAGTTATTACCGGCGCGTTGCTCAAGATCCGATTTCGATATTTCCTGAGCATGTGTCTGAAGGAAAATGGCGCATACAATAACGGCTGCCACATAAAATCCTTTTTTCAGGTTGCTCGTTCCCATGATGCTGCTATGTTTAATGATGTCGAAAAATAAGGATTTGATTAATAAGGTAAAAAAGGAGTTATTCACAATGCATTTATTCCCAATTATTGGATTATATTCGCGCTTCATTAATTAATTAAATGATATACAAATGAAGAATATTGGTTTTTATAGCTTAATACTATTCGTCATGATTGGAATACAGTCGTGCGACAAGCTATCACTCAAATCATCAAAAGCTGATAATGCTGCTGATTCTGCAAGTTATATGATTGGAATATCGGTAGGCCATAGCCTGAAAATGCAAAAGGTACCTGATATCGATGTTAATTTGATCGCAAAAGGTATTAGTGAAGTCTTAAAGAATGACTCTGCCATTTCGATGCAACAAGCCAACATGTATCTTAATCAGTATTTCACAGAACTTCGTGAAAAAGAAGGAAGAGAGAATCTTGAAAAAGGAAAAAAATTCCTTGAAGAGAACAAAAAGGTTGCTGGTGTAACTGAAACTGCCACTGGTTTGCAGATTAAAGTAATCCAGGAAGGGACTGGCAAGTCGCCCACAGACAGTAGTGTTGTAAGATGTCATTATCGCGGTCGTCTGATTTCAGGCGAAGAATTTGACAGTTCATATGATGACGGCAGACCAGCAGAGTTTTCACTTCGCGGAGTGATCCGGGGGTGGACTGAAGGGTTGCAGCTAATGAAAGAAGGCGGTAAATATGAACTTTATATACCTGGCCACCTTGGCTATGGAATGAGAGGTGGCGGAGAGAAAATAGGCCCGAACGAAACATTGATTTTCGAAATTGAACTGCTCGAAGTCCTGCCGCCAAAAAAACCCATGGGCAGACCGAATTTTGGACAACGTCCCCGTTAATCTTTCATAGTAACATTTTATGATTAATCATACCAGCTGTAATCTAATAATGGATTACAGCTTTTTTCTTTCACACAGAAATCAGGTTGTGCTTTTTATAACCTGAGAAAAACACTACATTCGTTCCCTGATATATAAAACTAAAACTGATGCAGAAGACTATATTAAACAGAAGTATTGCCTGTATGGCTATCGTTGCCATGTTCGGTATGATATCAACCCAAGCTGTGGCACAGGACAAAAAAAAGAAAAAAGAACTTCCCATGACCGCTGTTGATTCATTCAGCTATATGGCCGGAATTTCTATCGGTTATAATCTTCGGATGGAAAAAATCGGTGATGTTAATGTCGATTATCTTTCCAAAGGGTTGAAAGAGTCGCTTGCAAATACAGCACCTGTAAGTATACAGGATGCAAGTCTTTTCCTGAATGATTATGTAACGAAACTAAATGAGGCAAAAGGTAAAACGAATCTAGAAGCCGGAAAAAAGTTTCTTGAAGAAAACAAAAAACTGCCCGGTGTTACTGAAACAGCCAGTGGACTTCAAATTAAAACCATCACCGAGGGAACAGGAAAATCCCCCTCCGAAACCGACCGTGTTGTTTGTCATTATAAAGGCCGTTTGATCAGTGGCGATGTATTTGACAGTTCATACGACCGAGGAGAACCCGCTGAGTTTTCTCTTCAGGAAGTTATCTCCGGTTGGACAGAAGGACTTCAGTTAATGAAGGAGGGCGGTAAATATGAATTATACATTCCAGGAAATCTGGCCTATGGGGAACGCGGAGGCGGAGGAGTGATCGGCCCGAATGAGACATTGATATTTGAAATTGAATTAATACAGATTGTTTCTGAAGAAAATGAGTAAAGCAACCTTAACCACCTCGAAGGGGGTAATGAAGATCGACCTTTACGATAATGATGCCCCAAACACAGTAGCTAATTTTATCAAATTATCACGTGAAGGTTATTATAACGGACTTGCTTTCCACCGGGTGATACCAGATTTCGTAATTCAGGGAGGTTGTCCCTTCTCGGTTGATATGAGCGATTCACGCGTTGGCACAGGTGGCCCGGGATATAAAATAAACTGTGAACTAGACGGAGAAAAGCAATATCACGATCGAGGGGTGCTCAGCATGGCCCATGCAGGAAGAAATACAGGAGGATCGCAGTTTTTTATATGTCATAACAGGTCCAACACAAAACACCTCGACCGTAATCATACCTGTTTCGGAAAAGTATATGAAGGTCTCGATGTTATCGATCTGATCAGGGTTGGAGATAAAATAGAAAGTATCGACATAACGGACTAGGATACGTAACTTAGAATACTGAACCGTATTAAAAGTAAACTATGATTTTTAATACGGTTTTTTTATTCCTCTCTCTTGTATCCGTTAAAGTATATCATCTGTTCAATGGCTTTTTTGCAAACAGGACAAAAAGCATCGTGAGTGATCGATCTCATGGAACAGTCGAGCGACGGCCTGAAGACACCTTTTGCATAATAAGACGCACCTTCAAAAAGTCCGACTACTCCTGCATACATTATTGTATCGGGAGTTGGTACCGGGACAGAATCAGGGATCATATCGATCCATTTCTTTTCAAACTGAACCCTTGTGGTAATATTCGGTTGATAGGGTTCTGCCTGTAAATCAAATATGTCGGTATAAGCAACCGACGAGGTATAATATTCATCGGCAAGTCCTGCAAATGCATGCCCGAATTCATGATGAAACAGAAATTCAGCTTCCTCACTATCAACTGTAAATGCTGCAAAGAAATTATAAATTCCCCCGCCGGCATATCTGTCGTTATTTACAAGTATACATATCTGATCATATGGTATACCGGCAACCAGATCATGAAGGCGATGCTGGTCATAAACCGTAAGGTAATGCTGGCTTCCAAAGGTATTCAATGTCGATTCAAGAAGTGTGTTCACCCAAATAGTATCTATCGGACTATCGGTACCGCTATCTTCTGAGGGTGCAAACACTGCATAGATATTAAAAGCTGAAGGTAGTTCCGCATAGGGATGCCATTTATAAAGGACATCCCGGAAACGCCTGGCATCCGAAAAAAATTTAGCGCGCATTGTTTTTGTATAACCTTCGGCGATAAAAACAAGATCGGTACGTTCTGCTATCAGGCCTGTACTGTCAATAAATTGTACTTCGGTAAAATCAGGCTGTTTAAGCATTTTAATATCATGTGAACAGGGATTAAGGTATGTTCTGCTTACTTCATACATATTTAAATAATAGTCCCTGCTTAGTATTCTGATAAGAATAGTCTTATGGGGGAAAGGCATGGATACGGTTTCAAGGTATGCTTTGTTATGAAAATGAGCCTCATCTGTTGCCTGCCATTCTTTGAAGAGCGTACAATACCCCCTGGAATATATCATTGTATTGGTTGAAGAATCGTATACTTCGATAAACATATCGCCATAGGCAAATGTGTCAAAAAGATTAACCGTTGACCCTCCCCAAAACGGTTCTTTACAGAACATATAATCTACCAGCGAGATGTTCTTATCATTGCCGCTGATAACGTAATCGTACCGCAATCTTTCAGGTGTAAAATAATCGGAATAATTAATTTGGGCACGCAGGTTAAGTAATAAAATGAATGAACCAATGAAACAGAAATATCTCATAATTCAGGAAGTTAGAAATATCATCTTATTTTTGCAGTAAGGTACTAAAAAAGATAATCACTAATAATAATGATAGCCCGATACATCTGGACAGTTTTATTAATCCTTTCAGGGACTATGCCATTGATGTCGCAGAGTTTTACCATAGGCATGAAATATGGAATTGGTAATAACCATTACCAGCGACAATCGGATGATGTTGAAACAACGGACTATCGCTTTAACAAAGGAGCATTAGTAATGGAGTTTTCACCCTTCTTTTCAAAACTGCATATCGGGACCGGAGTCGAATTCCAAACTGATGATCTGGGTGATATTTTATCGTTTCCCCTTACCGCAAGGCTTGCTTTCGGGAAGAAGGTTCTTCCGTTTGTTGAAGGAGGCGGTTATTATAATTATGTTCTGAATGATATTGAAGATTCCTTCATTATGACGAATGAGGCAGGAGCGAAAGCCGGGTTTGGTCTTATCTTCAATTTAGGAAAACGATGGCGTTTCGATGCCGGATATTACAGGCGCTTCGGTTTTACAGCCGGGCTTGAGGAAGAAATCATATTGCCGCTTGATCAAATCCAGACGGAATACTATAAACTTCGTGAAGGCAGCTTTGAATTTAGTATGAAGATCAGGTTTTAGTAAAAGTAAAAGCTCCGAAGATAATTCCCGAAGCTTTTAGCATTAAACTATCTTTTATTCAAAGGAACTATATAGCAGTACCCCCTTTCTCTCCTGTTCTAATCCTGATGCATTCCTCCAGGGGAGTAATGAATATTTTTCCATCACCAACTTCACCCTTGGAATTTGTGCGGGCTGACTGGATGATTGTATTCACAGTGATATCGACAAATGCATCGTTAACACCGATTTCAATTTTTACTTTAGGAATCAGGTTAGGAATGACCTTTTTCCCCCGGTAAATCTCTTCCCGTATCTGTTGGCCATGGCCCGAGACACGTGAGACTGTGATACGGGTTATCTCATTAGCAATCAATGCTTCCCGGACCTGATCGAGTTTATTTTCTCGTATAATAGCTGTTATTAATTTCATATTCGAAAAATTTAAAGGTTAACAAGGAACTTAACAAATATCAGGTAGGGTTCATCATTCCATATCCGCGTTCTCCGTGGTAGGAGGCATCAAGTCCCTGCATTTCATCATAATCTGTCGATCGCAGGCCGATAACCTTATCAACAATGAAAACCAGTATAAGTGTAACCACGGCTGCATAAGCAATTGCTACGAGAACTGCAAACCCCTGTATACCGAGCTGGTTCCAGAGCGTCCATCCATCGCTGATACCTTTCTCAACAGCAGTTGCCGAAGCGCTGGCCATCCAGCTTTTACGAATAAAAAAAGTCAGAAAGATGGCCCCGGTGATACCACCAACGCCGTGAATACCAAAAGCATCGAGACTATCATCGTATCCAAGTTTATTTTTTATAATGATCGCTGAATAACAAATTCCAGAGGCGATTATTCCCAGTATGATAGCTCCTGTAGGTTGAACCACACCTGCAGCAGGCGTGACAGCAACAAGTCCGGCCAGTATCCCCGAAGCAAAACCAACTCCGGTTGCTTTCCCCTGATGTAATGATTCTATGATGATCCAGGAAACTGCTCCTGCTGCCGCTGCCACCTGGGTAGCAGTTAATGCCTGGGCAGTAGAAAGACCGCTGGAAACGCTGCTACCGGCATTGAATCCAAACCATCCGACCCATAATAACCCGGCGCCAAGCATAGTCATGGTGAGATTTCCGGGTGAAAAAGTAGTTTTCGGATATCCCCTGCGTGATCCCAGATAGAGCGCTGCAACCAGCCCGCTCACTCCGCTTGAAATATGAACAACGGTGCCACCGGCAAAATCGATCGCCCCCATAGCTCCCATATTGAACAAAAAGCCATCCGGTGCCCATACCCAGTGACATAATGGGTTATAGACGAGTAACCCCCATAGTGCTATGAATGCTATATATCCTTTAAATGTAATTCTCTCGGCGAATGCACCTGCTATCAGTGCTGGTGTGATAATAGCAAATTTACCCTGGAACATCGAGAACACATACTCCGGAATACCGCTTGGCATGATAGTTTCATCAATACCCCTTAACATAAAATAATCTTTATTCCAGCCGAACCAGCCTCCTAATACATTACTACCAAAACTCATTGAATAGCCAACTGTCACCCACAGGACGGCAATAACACCCATTGCAGCGAAACTGTGCATCATCGTTCCTAAAACATTTTTAGCACGAACCAGGCCACCATAGAAAAGTGCCAATCCTGGAACCATCAGCAACACCAGGGCAGTAGATGTCAACATCCAGGAGGTTATCCCGGTATCCACGACACCATCTCCTGCCCAGGTTTCTCCCCAGACAAAGAGGAGAATAATTAAAACAGAAAGAATGCGGATTTTTGAACTCATAAGAAAAATTTTAAGTTATTGATTGATTTAATAAGAATTTAATGACATCCCGTACAAATTTAAATATTTTATGGGTAACTACAAATTATTTAATTATTTTTTAATAATATAATCTATTTTTTAGGGGGTATTTAACAAAATAATATATTTTTTATGACATAAGACTATATATTTATGGGGTTCAATATTTATTTTTCATAAATTTAAAATAATTTTGTTCATTATAGAAAAACAGCCATAATTTCAAATATGACTTATACATGAAACAAAAAACCCTCTGAAGCAGAGGGTCGAAATCGGTAGATGGTTATATCAGGATTATCCCATGCTCTTTACAATCGTCAACGACACGTTTTGGCCATATGCCTGATTGTATTTCCCCTACATGCGCTTTCCGGAGAAAATACATGCAAAGTCGGGATTGTCCAATACCTCCGCCAATGGAGAGCGGAAGCTCATTATTCAATAAGCGTTTATGGAACAATAGCTCTTTACGGTTAATGTTACCTGAAATTTCCAACTGTTTAATAAGCGAATCCGGGTCGACCCTGATCCCCATGGATGATATCTCAAAAGCGGTATCGAGAAGCGGGTTCCACAAAATTATATCACCGTTAAGACCTTTAAATCCATTATATGTCGGCGAAATCCAGTCGTCATAATCGGGAGCGCGTCCATCATGGGGTTTCCCGTCCGACAATGTTCCTCCGATGCCAATTACGAAGATCGCTCCGAACTTTTTGGAATATTCTGTTTCTCTTCGTTTCGGAGAAAGATCGGGATACATTTCACACAATTCTTCGGCATGAACAAAGGTTATTTCATCCGGAAGGGAAGGTGTTATCTCCGGATAGTTTTCATAAATCACGAATTCTGTTCTTTTTAACACTTCATATATTTTCCGGACAATATATTTCAGGAAATCAAGATTTCTTTCCCCGGGGGTTATGACCCTTTCCCAATCCCACTGATCAACATAGAGCGAGTGCAGGTTATCCAGTTCCTCGTCGGGCCTTATAGCATTCATATCGGTATATATTCCATATCCGACCTCAATACCGTAATCGGCAAGGGCCATGCGCTTCCATTTTGCCAGGCTGTTGACCACCTCAGCTTCGCGATCGTCAAGATCTTTAATCGGAAAAGTGACTTTCCTTTCGACACCGTTTAAATCATCGTTTACGCCCGTACCCTTAAGCACAAAGAGAGGAGCGGTAACTCTGCGTAATCGTAATTCACCCGAAAGATTTTCCTGGAAGGTGTCTTTCACCAGCTTAATTGCTTTCTCTGTTTGTTTAAGGTCCAGTAAACTTTTATAGTTTTTTGGAAGGATCAGTTTTCCCATATACTATGTTAGATTGATGATTTAGCTTATGATATAATAACATGCAGCGAATATACAAATAGTATTAACAAAAAAGTGGGATGGAATAATCCATCCCAAAGAAAAAACTATATATAGAGACACCCATTTAACTAATTCTTTTCAATGGTATTAACATGTACATCAGCAGCCCTGCCCGAAGGATCTGTATTTTTCTGCCACATCGGGATCCACTTTAAAACAGTTTTTGCAGCGTGTTCTTCGGGATAATATTTCTCAAAGATAGTTCTGAAATAGTAGGCCTCTTTTGTATCAGGTGTATTATGAGGAAAACGTAAGGACGCCATCGAAAATTCAGTATCCGAAACCATAGTTTCACAATAATTCCTCACGGAGTCAATCCAGTTATATCCTACTCCATCGCTGAACTGTTCTTTCTGACGCCACAGAATATCTTCCGGCAGATAAGGATCCTCTTTCGTATCGAAAGCATTCCTGAGCACCCACTTTTCAATTTTACCTTTTGCCCTGTCAGGTCTTTTAAAATCGGGATGAATTGACATGGCTACCTGGAGAAATCCTTTATCGAGGAATGGAACGCGGGCTTCAAGACCAGCCGCCATGGTTGCTTTATCAGCACGCAGGCAATCGGCGGTTGAAAGCAGGAAAACCCTCCTGATGGTTTCTTGTTGAAAAGCCTCCGCTGAAGGTGCATTATGAAAATACAGGTAACCTCCAAAGATCTCGTCAGCGCCTTCGCCTGAGAGTACCATCTTAATTCCCATACCGGTAATGTATTTTGACAGAAAATACATGGGAGTAGCCGCCCTGATTGTGGTAATATCGTATGTCTCAAGGTGCCAGATCACCCGCTCGAGAGCCTGTAAACCTTCTTCGATTGTGATGATTACTTCATGATGTGTTGTTCCTATATAATCAGCTACCTTCCTGGCAGCCTTAAGATCAGGAGCGTCGGGATTAAAACCAACTGAAAAAGAGTGCAATTCCAGTCCTGTATCACGGGTAATTCTCTTGGTGATGGAAGCGATAAGGCTGGAGTCCAATCCGCCTGAAAGCAGAACCCCGAATGGAACATCGCTCATTAACCGTTTTTTTGTGGCAGCAATCAATGCATTGCGCAGTTTAACGGGGTCATATTCATTGGTACATACCTTATAATCGGACCATGAAGGATTATAGTACTTTACAAATCCTGTTTCACCAGCGTAATAATGCCCCGGAGGAAATGCTTCCATAGTCTGGCACTGATCGGAAATAACTTTCATTTCGGACGAAAAATACATATTGCCATCTTTATCCTTCCCGTAATAAAGCGGTTTAACACCTATAGGATCGCGTCCTGCCATAAACTTATCACCATCAATAATAACAAAAGAAAATATACCGTCGAGCATATTACAGAAATCATAGCCAAATTCCTCGTATAGGTGTACAATGACTTCACTATCACATGTTGTCCTGAATTGATGATTTTTCAGTATTCCCTGCCGTAATTCAATATGATTATAGATTTCTCCGTTGTGCATAACCCATGCATCGTTAGTTCCCTGAATGGGTTGTGTTCCGGTACTCAGATCAATGATCGACAAACGCTCGTGCGCCATAACCGATCCGGTAGGTGATTCGTAAACACCCCACTCGTCGGGTCCGCGATGTTTTTGGCGTCGTGACAGGTCCAACACTTTTTCTTTATCAGACTTCCCTATCACTGCAAGGATACCACACATAAATCATTTTTTTTAATATTTCACAATAATACTTTTTATTGCTATTTTATATTATTATGTAAGTAATTATTAATATTTAATTACATATTGTTACTATTATGATGCAAATATATCAATTTTATTAATTGTAACAAATTCCTGTTAAAATTTTTCAAAATAATTTTTAAATCTGCTTACAGAATGTTAGTTTTATTGTACTTTTAATAACACTTTTTCAAGAATTATGAAGACTGAACATGATTTACAAATAGACAACCTTGACAGGAAAATCCTTTCAATCCTGACGAAGAATGCACGGATGCCCTTTCTGGAGGTTGCACGTGAATGTAATGTATCGGGAGCTGCAATCCACCAGCGGGTTCAGCGGCTGACAAGCCTTGGTATTATCTCCGGATCTGAATTCATCGTCGATCCGAAAAAACTTGGATATAATACCTGTGCTTATGTAGGCATTTTCCTTGACAATGCAGCATTATTCAATAATGTATCGAAGCAACTTATAAAAATCCCGGAAATTACCCAGTGCCATTATACAACAGGACAATATGCCATGTTCCTGAAGGTATATGCAAAAGATAATGATCATCTGAGGCAGGTACTCTCCAATAAAATTCAATCGATAGAAGGTATTACACGCACTGAAACTTTCATCTCGCTCGACGTTATAATCAGCAGGCAACTTCCAGTATTCGATGAATCGGAGGAGGAAGCCAAAGGGAAGAGAAAAAAAACATAATTTATCAACATATATTGTTCTACCTGTTTTCAATTCTATTTACCCGATTAGCAGTTTATTAATCATCGCAATTATTTATGTAACGGTTGGTGAGTTATCTCATCGGGTGTAATGCGTTCTGTTTGAAAATTCGCAGTAACTTCAAGTATATATATTAATTTAAATAATGTATAACTATGAAAAGAATCATTTTACTCCTTGTTACTGTTTTATGTTATTCCGTTTACGGACAGGACACTATTTCAAATCGCCTGATTACCGTCGATAATTGGAATTCTAAAATCTCATTCCTGGTTGAGGATACATCAGATTATTTTGTCAATGTCCCGTTGGAGGGAATGCAAAATGGCGACGCATCGTCGCATGCACTATTCCTTGATCCGTTCACCTACGAACTCTATGGAATGCTTGATACTATTTATGATGACGGGCAGCGCAGCATCTATAAGATCAATCCGTTAACAGGTGAAACCAACCTGGTACTCAACCTGAACGACTACTTCACTTCTGCTGATATTACTCCTGATGGTCGAATATTTGCGATACTTGGTAATGGTACAATGAATACCTCAGGCGCTATCTACGAAATTGATCTGGTTGAACAGACAATCGATTCAGTAGCGATGTCAAATGTACCCTATGGTGAACCCAGGGCTTTGTTTTACTATCCGCCTTCAAATGAACTTTGGGTTATTTGTGGTGACCTGGAGCAGGTATTCAGAGTTAAGGTTGACAACTGGAATCAGAATGATACGATTACCATTCCTATAGGTGCAGATGTTGAACTACATGGTACTTACTATGAAAACAGAAATTTGTTGGTCTCAAATTATTCAGGAACAATATGGGCATTGAAGGACATAATAACTCATGATTCTTTACCTGTACCTACATATATTGCTGATATGCCTGAAAATGTTATGGATCTGGTAAAAATCAAATTAATTGCATCGGCAGAAGAAAGAGGACTTTGTCCTAACCTCGACACACCGGATACGCTCTATGCAGTTTATCCATCTGCTTCATATCAATGGTATTTTAATGGAACGGCACTTGAAGGTGATACTCTGGATCGCATAGCATTTGATTCTGAGGGAGAATATCAATTGCTCACCGAAATCAACTCTACAGGCAATATGATCTTCTCAGAAATCATCAATGTAGTCCATGCAACTGTTCCGAATGTTACCATTGAGGCATCTGCAACTGAGCTTTGTCCAGGCGACGAAATAACGCTGACAGGCTCCGCAGGAGGAACAAGCCAGTGGTATCGTAATGGTGATCCCATCGAAGGTGCAACAACAAACGTTTATATTGCCACTGAGTCCGGCGTCTATAATATGATAAAAACCAACCAGAGCGGTTGTTCCGACTCGGCCGCAGTTGGTATAACCATTACTGCTAAAGATCCGGGAGAGTGTGAAACAGGAGTGTCTGCTGAATCAGCAGAAGAACTAATTAAAATATATCCAACTATAGCAGAGGGATTTGTAATCATAGAATTAGATCCACATCCTGCAACAAATATCTCACTTTATTCAGTAACTGGTGAACAGATATTCAATCAGAAATATAGTCTGCAACCGAAGATAAATATTGACCTTTCGAAATACCCGGATGGGTTGTACATCATTCAAATAGAGAGTGGCAGATCATTTAAATCGGGAAAGATAATTAAAGAGAATTAATCATGCCTTTCAGATTGAAACCGCTCATTGATATCATTGGGCGGTTTTTTTGTATTCCTAAGGTAACTATCATGCATTCCAGGAAAGTGGTTAGTATTTTATTGTGAAAGCTAAAAATGAATAAGATACCTTTGTAAAGAAGGTAAATATTTCTACCATTTCTGGCTTCAAGATGATCGTTTTAAAAGATATCGTAATAATTTTTGCCCTTTCAACCTTCGTAAATTTCCTGTTTACGAAAATTAAAGTACCTACGCTAATCGGGTATCTTCTTACAGGCATTATTGCAGGACCTCATTTCCTGGGTATTATAGAAGCTCCACATGAAATTGATCTGATGGCTGAGATCGGAGTGATTTTACTATTATTCACCATTGGTCTTGAATTTTCTTTAAACCATTTACTCAAAATACGCAGAATCGTGTTCCTTGGAGGTTTTCTCCAGCTTGCACTGACCTCTATCGTCATCATGTTGGTTTCGAGATTATATAAGCAGGATTGGACAGCCGCTTTTTTTATAGGCATGTTAACTGCATTAAGCAGTACCGCTGTTGTTCTTAAATTACTGCAGGAACGATCGGAATTAACATCCAACTATGGACGTACCGTCCTGGGCATTCTCATTTTTCAGGATCTCCTGCTTGCGCCTATGTTATTGCTGATTCCTGTTCTGGGTGGCGAGGGTTCAATCAATACTTACGACCTGTTGATCCTTTTGCTTAAGGTCGCGATTATTATAGGCGTTGTATATGCTGGTAATCGATGGTTCATGCCTTTTATTTTAAGGGCCATAGCGTTGACGAAAAACCAGGAATTATTCCTCATGAGCATATTGCTTGTTTGCCTGGCGGTTGCCCTATTAACATCGCAACTTGGTATGTCGCTTGCTTTCGGGGCATTCCTTGCGGGTCTTATGATCTCCGAATCGGATTATAGCCACAATGCCTTCGGTCACCTTATTCCATTCAAGGATACCTTTACCAGCTTCTTTTTTGTGTCTATCGGCATGTTACTCGATCTGAGTTTTGTGTCCGATCATTATATGATTATTATAACAACCGTGCTGTTGGTTATATTCCTGAAGACTTTTGTAGCCGGCGGAACGGCCTTTATTTTAGGGCATACTTTCCGCGGGACTGTAATGATTGGTGTTGCCTTAAGCCAGGTGGGTGAGTTTTCCTTTATCCTGGCTAAGGAGGGCATGGATTATCAGATTATTTCAAATTATTACTACCAGCTCTTCCTATCTGTGGCTATCATCACCATGTCGATATCCCCTCTGTTAATACAGATTTCGAAACCACTGGCCAATCAGTTACTTAAATTGCCGATTCCAAAAAGCATTGTAAACGGACTGTTCCCTCTAAACCAGATTGAAGTGCCGGAATTAATGGAACATCTTGTTTTTATAGGTAAAGATTCACGTGCATTAAATCTTGCTGTAATGGCAAGACATATGAACATGCCTTATATTTCTATTGTTTTTGATCCGGCTATAGTCCGCAAGCGACAACAAAAGGGTGAAACTGTCATTTATGGCGATGCTGTAAATGAACCTATCTTGCATCTGGCGCATGTTGACCTCGCCGAAATTATTGTGATCTCGGTTGGAAACCTGATTACCGCTATGGCGATCACTGAAAAGGTGAGGCGAATGAATAAACATGCTTTCATTATTGTAAGGACCAAATACGTTACCGACATTGATAAACTCTATAACCTGGGAGCAAACCAGGTGATACCCGAAGAATTTGAAACCTCCATTGAACTGTTTAAACGGGTCCTTGAACAACGACTGGTGCCGCAACGTGAGATTAATAAGGCAATAGCAAAGATACGGGACGATCATTACGGCATTTTCCTGGAAAAAGATGAAAGGCCTGAAGCATTGGCTTTAAAGGGCTTACCAAACATCGAAATAGTTGCCCACAAGCTGGAAAACACGTCGCCTGTTATCGGTAAGAACCTCATTGAAGTTAAATTCCGTAAGACTTTTGAAGTCACACTGGTAGCTATCCTGCGCGGTGATGAGTTAATAGAGAATCCAAGGCCTATCACTGTTCTGCAGAAAGGAGATGTGCTCTATATACTTGGAAAACCCGCCCAGATTGCTATTGCATTAGAACTCCTGAGCAGCAAGAAATAGTCTGATTTAGGCACTCTTTTCTTTATTATGTTGAGCAAACTATAAAAAGATGATGTATTCCGGTTATTTCAACAACATCCGGACAATGTGATCAAGTGACTGATCTTCCGCCCTCGCAATTTGATTGCCAAGCTTCACAAGTGCTTTAATATTTTCCTCATCGGCTTTATCGATATCGGGATTAATACTTTTCTTTGGCAATCTGGTCTCTATCCGGACATATTGTTCTGATTTACCGATTGAATGGAAAATTTGTTTTAGCTGGTGGTGAACCACCTCTGCTGCTCCCGACATGGCAATATCAATCACAGGTTTTATCCATCCGATTATGCCCCAGTCTTTTGCTTCGTTGTATGGATAACTTTTTTTTACAGATCCTGTTCCGAGGGAAACAATGAACATATCCTCTGCCGTTTTTCTGTATAATTCCATCGCCTCAGAATAGCCGCAGAGCGCCGGATTATTAACGAACACTCCCCCATCGATCAGAGTGTTAACAACAGTTGTCTTCGAACGTATTCTGGCACATTCAAAATAAGTTGGTGCTGCAGAGGTCGATCGCGCCACATCCATCACCCTGAAATTGTACGATTTTTTCTTCCGCGCTTCATGCTGCATAAAAAAATGACCATGGCGTCGTTCAATATCGTAAGAAGTGACAACACATGGCTTCAGCAGATCGCTAAGCATGGTATTATGAAAATAATTTTTTAGCAGATCTTCGAAGTTCTTTGCAGAATACTTCTCATCAGTAATACCGCCAAGGCTCTTTATCACCTGTCTATTAGACCGATCAAAAATGATTCCTCCGTATTTTATATAAAGACCGACTACCTCTTCTGCGGTGAATTTTGGCCTGTCCGGTTTATCGGAATGAAGGTCTGGACAAAGATATAAGCATGTCAGAATTCCTCCTGTGCTGGTACCGCATATCATATCAAAATAGTCTGCTATACGGGCGTCTGCATTTATCTTCTGAAGCTTCTTTTCAAGTTTCACAAGTATCTGCCCCGGAATAATACCCCGGATACCTCCACCATCAATCGAAAGTATACGGATAAATCTGGATTTTTTCTTACTGGTTGTGGTTGGATTTTTACTATGCATCATTTGATTACCTTTTTTTAAGTCTGTTTCTACAATCTGAGTATACTATGCATAAAGATACAAGAATACATGATTCATCAGCTCAATAGTAATAATTGGCATGATAGATGCTGCAAATTAATTGTCAAATTCAACTATAGAATTATGCTTATTAATAGAATGACACTTCGAAAACTTATCAGATTATTTGGTATTTCGCTATTTGTGTTTATGTGTGAGATAACGCCAGCCCAAAAGGTTTTTTCGGTAAACTATGAAAACCAGGCTGATGTTAAAGTATATGTGGTTAACTATGAGAACCAGGCTGATCTCCTTGTATACAAAGTCAAATACGAAAATCAGGCTGGTAATAATGATGGCAAATGGTTCTTCACCCAATACGAGAACCAGGCTGAGAAGAAAATCTATTTTGTAGATTATGAAAACCAGGCTGATATAAAGATCTACTTTGTAGAGTATGAAAACCAGGCCGGATGGAAAAACCGCGAGAAGATGCATTGGATGTTTTAATGTTCTCCTGCAATTGGTTTTCGTATGATTCGTTCTATGTTTTAATTACGACTGTTTTTGCTGGTCGCCCTGCCTCGGTTTATTCTTAAGGTTTTCTTTCATTTCATCCAGCTTTTTCTCAGCTTTATCCAAGAGGTCTTTACCCATATCTTTGAGCTTATTCAGTGCATCTTCGGCTGCATCCTCGGCCTGATCAGCCATAGCCTTCAGCTTGGCTTTTGTACCGCTTTTCTCAAATTCTTCAATTCCTTTTTCTACAAACGACTCAGCTTTTTTCAACGCTTTATTAGCTTCGGCGTATGTTTTGCTTTGCCTGACTTGTTCCATTGATTCATCCAAAAGATTCTCTGCTTTATCGAATAGTCTTTTTGCCTTGTCGCGGAAGCTCTCCTCCTTTGGCTCCTGCTGTTTATTTGATTTATCTTCCATTGCATTACTATTTTAGTTCAACCTGTGAGAGTAGTCTGATAATATTATTTAAATATCAAAGGTAGCTAATGATTAGCAGAACCACTGTTGTCGGGTAAAAGTTAAAAACTTATATGCTACTAAATCACCAAGGCTCAAAGAAAATACTAAGAAGTTTATATTTAGCCTGTTGCATATTTGTGAAACCATTGTGTCGTAGTGTCCTTGTGGCATAAATTCTAATTTTAATTGTTTAAACCCACTAAATCAAAAATGCTAATAACTCTTGCTATAACCATACGTTAGGATTATCCATTCGTTTTACCCGGACAGCAATGATTGCAGAACTGTATAAAAGGAAGTAGTTTATCTGGTTGAATGGAAGTTTTATAGTTATCATATCTGTCGAAACCTATTCGGAAGAATAAAAATCAGATTGGGAGTGTTCCTGGTAAGAGTTGAGTCAAGGCATGCCGTGACTCAACTCCAAAGCGAGCATTCTATTGAATAGTACTTTTAATTAAACACTCCGTGTTAAATTAAATTGTTCCACAATTCATTAAAAACACCTTCTTCTTACTTCAATCCTTTTTTCCTCAGAACCGGTTCGATAGATGGTTCCTGACCACGGAATTTAATATAGTTAGACATAGCTTCGTGATCGCCAATCTCTGTAAGACAATACTTTCGGAATTTTGCAGCCAGTTCTTTATTAAACAGGTCACCTGATTGTTTAAAGGCATCGAAAGCATCGGCATCGAGCACTGCTGCCCAGTTATAAACATAGTATCCGGCAGCATATTCCCAGTTAAAAAGATGCGCAAAATAAGTCGAACGATAGCGGGGTAATATCTCGTCAATTAATCCGATCTTATCCATCGAAGCTTTTTCGAATGCAAGAATATCAATAATGCCTGAAGTATCAGCCAGCGTATGCAAATCCATATCGAGATAGGATGCTGCGATGTATTCGACTGTTTCAAACCCTTTATTAAAATGACCACTTGCTTGTATTTTGTCAATCAGTTCATCAGGTATTGTTTCGCCTGTAAGGTAATGCTTTCCGTAATGTTTTATTACTTCAGGCTCTGCTGCCCAGTTCTCCATAATCTGCGAGGGCAATTCAACATAATCTCTGGGAACATTTCCTGCGGTAATATCATATTTACCATCGGTAAAGAGTGCATGAAGCGCATGCCCGAATTCGTGGAACAAAGTCAATACCTCATCCCATGTCAGTAAAGAAGGAATTTCGCTGGTGGGCTTAGTAAAGTTGCATACAATAGAAATAACCGGAGCTATTTTTACATCGCCTCTGTAAACAGCATTTCGGAAAGAAGTGCACCATGCTCCTCCAGTTTTGGAGCTGCGTGGAAAGTAATCGAGATAGAGTATCCCGATATGTGAGCCATCGGATTCCTCTACTTTGTATACCTCTACATCCGGAAAATAAACAGGCATACTATCGAGTTTGATAAACTTAATGCCATATAAATTATTGGCAACCCAAAACATGCCATCTCTAACATTGGAGAGTTTAAAATAAGGCTTAATATCACTTTCTTCCAGGTTGTATTTTTGCTTTCTAAGCTTTTCAGCATAATACCACCAGTCCCACGGAGCAAGTTTGAAATTCCCTTGTTCTTTATCGATTATCTTCTGCATGGAGGCAGCTTCCTGTTTTGCTACCTTCAGGGCGGGTATCCATAGCTGTTCAAGAAAATCATATACCTTACCCGGTGTTTTGGCCATATTAATATCGATAACATATGCAGCGTAATTATCAAATCCAAGGAGTTTAGCTTTTTTGGCCCTTAGTTTTGTAATCTCTTTAACCAACTCTTTATTGTCGTTTTCATTGTCATTATTTCCGCGCATGAAGTATCCTCTGTAAATCTTTTCCCGCAAAGCACGATTATCAGCATATTGTAAAAATGGGATCATACTGGGTTTCTGGAGTGTGAAGGCCCATTTACCCGGCACACTATCGGCGGCAGCCTGTTCAGCTGCAATAGCGATGACATTCTCAGGCAGGCCTGAGAGATCCTTCTCATCATCTATCACTAACCTGAAATTGTCGTTTGTTTCGACAAGAAGATTTTGTGAGAATTTTACTTTCAACATTGCGATTTTCTCGTTTATTTGTCTGAGTTCTTCTTTAGCAGCAGGATCAAGTTTTGCGCCGCTGCGAACAAAGGCTTCATAGTGTTTTTCGACAGCCCTGATCTGCGCTGAGTCGAGATTGCTTTGGAAGCGTTTGTCATACACTGCCTGGATCCGGCTAAAAAGCTTTTCATTGAACGCAATATTATCCTGGTGCTTTGTGAGCATTGGCTCAACTTCCAACGATAATTTCTGCAACTCATCAGTTGTATTGGCGCCGGTTAAATTGTTAAATACAAGATTGACCCTCGTCAGAAAATCGCCTGATTTGTCGAATGCAAGGATAGTATTCACGAAAGTAGGTTCTTCCCTGTTTGCAACTATTGCGTCAATTTCATTATTATGGCGGGAAATACCTTCCTTGAAAGCCGGCAAATAATGCTCGCTCCTAATCTTTTCGAAAGGAGGTACTTCATAAGGAGTATTCCATTCCGAGAAGAAAGGATTGTTTTTGTTCTGGATTGCGTTTTTGTTACATCCGCTGAATATAAGCATAATGCATGGAATGATTAAAATAAACTTTTTCATAGATATACTATTTAACTTTAAACTATATGCAATGTAAGGTGAAATGAGCAATATTTACAGTGAGCTAAGCTAACGTGAGTTCGAAATAACATTATCTTGTTAAAGCCTTATTATCAATTATATCC
>CAZWIU010000052.1:0-29922 GCA_964634105.1 uncultured Bacteroidales bacterium
TGGTGTGAGAGGACGGCAAAGCTAATTTATGGAACTTTGCCTCCTACTTTAATTGGTTCGTTTTTATGTATAAATTATTGATAACAGGGTGAATGAAATACCTTTAGGCGGAATTTCAATCGAGCCAATAAAAAGTCAACTGAAAAATTCCCGGTTCAATAGTTTTACAACACCAGTTTACCCATTATAAAAACGAAATTCCGGTTTCATTTTCTACTTTTGTACCTTTCTTTTATCCGATACTAATCAAATGGAAATCTATACACATATTCTCGATAATGGTATACGCTTGGTCCACCAACCTACCGATTCCCCAGTTGCTCATTGCGGGGTAATGGTTAATACCGGGTCGAGAGATGAGTTGGATAATCAGCATGGTCTTGCTCATTTTATTGAACATCTTATTTTTAAAGGGACATCTCGAAGAAAAGCACACAATATCCTAAGCCGCATGGAAGATATCGGCGGTGAAATGAATGCATTTACTACAAAAGAAGAGACATGTATTCACACTACTTTCTTTAATAATTATTATTCCAGGGCATTTGAATTAATGGCCGATACGCTTTTCAATTCAGTCTTCCCTGTAAAAGAAATCAATAAGGAACGTGAAGTAATCATCGATGAAATAAATTCCTATAAAGATTCTCCGGTAGAACTTATGTATGATGATTTTGAAGAGATAATATTCTCCGGAAATTCTTTAGCTCGGAATATTCTGGGTTCAGAAACTGCCTTAAACACATATACAAGAGAAACCCTGCTTGATTTCTATCAACATAATTACCCGACAACCGAGATGGTAGTTTCAAGTGCCGGAAATCTGCCTTTCGGAAAAGTGATTGAATACTTTAAGCGATATTTTTCACCTTTTATGATGAGAAACCGCTTAAACCCCAGGATATTTTATAACCCTCGGTTGTATAAGCCAAAGGAAATAAAGTGTCAGCGAAATACCTATCAGACTCATTGCATTGTTGGGGCATTGGGATACAGCAATACAGATGAAAAAAGATATGTTCTGCACCTGTTAAACAATCTACTGGGCGGACCCGGTATGAATTCCAGGCTTAATATGGCATTGCGCGAAAATAAAGGATTGGCCTATAATGTTGAATCAAACTATTGCACATATCGTGATATTGGAATTATACATATCTACTTTGGAACAGATAAAGATGATTTAGAACAATGCACAAAAATAATGCTGCGTGAATTAAAAAGACTGCGTGAAGAAAAACTAGGCACAATGCAACTGCTGCGATCAAAACGTCAACTCATCGGGCAAATTGCCATTGGAGCGGAAAACAATGAAAATCAGATGTTATCAAACGGCCGCTCGATCCTCATTTTTGACCGGGTAGATAGCCTTGAAGAAACAAATCGAAAGATCGAAAGAATTACTTCGGAAGAGCTCAGGGACGTAGCAAACGAGATTTTCTCACCCGAGCTGCTCTCTACCTTAATATACTATTAACTTTTTTGCCATGCTTGATAAAGAAAGGCTAAAACAACAATATGTTGAGAAGTATTCTACACCTGAAGATACGATTCTGGCTTCAATTAATCGTGAAACACATCTGAATGTGCTGAATCCCAGAATGCTTTCAGGGCCGTTGCAGGGAAAACTGTTGGAAATGATCAGTCGTATGGTGCATCCCAGATATATCCTGGAAATAGGAACCTTTACAGGTTATTCATCAATCTGCCTGGCCAAAGGGCTTGCTGAAAATGGAAAATTGATTACCATTGAAAAAAATGAGGAAATAATTAAGTATCCGTTAAAATACATAAAACAGGCAGGTTTTGAGAATAAGATTGAAATAAGAACCGGTGATGCCCTGGATATTATTCCCGGGCTTGGTGTCAACTTTGATCTGGTGTTCATCGATGGTGATAAATCTGAATACTGCGAATACTATAAACTGGTTATTGATAAAGTAGAACAGGGAGGGTATATAATTGCCGATAATGTACTTTGGAATGGAAAGGTATTCGATGATCGTGAGAAAACCGATGAAGATACGCGCTCAATACATGGTTTTAATGAGATGGTCTCAACCGATCCGCGGGTTGAAAATGTAATTCTTCCAATACGAGATGGAATTAGCCTGATAAGAAAAAAATGAAGTGCCGGTAAACAAACTCGGAGAATTCCCTGTTTATATGAACAGGCGCTTGTTGATTTTCTTGGTATAAAATATAAGTCTGAATCGACAAACGTTTTCATTTCAATTATTAATATTGTATTCATTAATTCAATGTCTTCATGGCACATTACTCAATCCGTGATCTTGAAAGACTCACAGGCATAAAGGCTCACACGATCAGGATATGGGAAAAGCGATATCGTTTAATCTCCCCTGAGCGGACTTCGACGAATATACGCGAGTATTGCGACGATGAGCTTAAGAAGCTGTTGAATATTTCTATACTGAACAAGAACGGATACAAAATTTCGAAGATTGCCAGCCTTTCCCAGGAAGAAATTGCTGAAAATGTGACCGAACTTACACAACAGGCTACCGATGTGGAAAGTTATCTTGATAACCTGGCTATTGCAATGATCGATCTGGATGAAAACAAATTTGAAAAACTGCTTGCACGATCGATCATACAGTTTGGCTTTGAAGAAACCATCGTAAAAATTCTCAATCCGTTTTTAATCAGGATCGGAGTTATGTGGCAAACCGGTTCCATCAATCCCGGACAGGAACATTTCATCTCCAATCTGGTTCGACAAAAACTGTTGGTTGCCGCCGATAGTCAGATAATCAGTGACGCACCCCATGCCAAAACCTTTCTTTTGTTTCTTCCGGAGGGAGAAATGCATGAGCTTAGTTTGTTATATGCCAATTACCTGATCAGGAAAAGAGGTCACCACGTTATTTATCTTGGACAAAATGTACCCTTTAATGATTTAATTGAAATACAAAAAATAAAGCCTGTCGACTTTTTATTAACCTCATTCACTACTACTATCACGGGATTTGATGTTACCAATTATATAAGAAATCTTTCCCGGCAGTTTGAAGGTAAAACCATTTTTGTGATGGGCAAACTCTCTGAACATAATAAAGAAGAATATCCCAAATCTGTCAACTATCTGGATACCCCTAGCGAATTGATAAACATGCTTGATGTTATTGGTACACATTGAATATATAGCACACAGCGAGAGTATTTCTTTCCCTTTTTTTCCCTTCCTATAGAATCTTCCGGGTATTCCTTATTGCTGTTCATCCTATAATAGTATCGTATTTAGGGAAATTATGCTCAAAAGATAAGTTTATTATTGTTTACTATATTTTACTGTCTATTGAACATCAATAAATGGTATTAATTTAATTTAAATATAATTTAGAATAATTATAATTAATGCTATTATATCCATTATATTTATTGATTTATATCTTCATTACTATTTAGAATTAAACCATTAATTATATTCAGATTTTTATATCTCTATTGTTTATTGTTTAATTTATGTTTATTTTTGTTAAACAATAAAAGATAAAAATATAATCTAAATACAAATACAATGACAGCAGTAGAATTTAACTACCAACTAACGAATCTGTCAGGAAACCTGCACAGATTTGCCTTGAGTCTGACATCTAATACAGAGGATGCAAAAGACCTGCTTCAGGAAACATTTGCTAAGGCTATTACCTACCGTGATAAATTCGAGGAGAATACAAATTTAAAAGCCTGGACTTTCACTATAATGAAGAATACATTCATTAATAATTACCGCCGTAATGTTAAATCGAATACAACATTCGATCATACCGACGACTTATACTATCTGAACCTGAAAAATGAATCGGCTACAGATACGCCCGATTCGGAATATTCAGTCAAGGAGATTTATAAAAAGATCGACGAGCTGAGCGATGAATTCAGGGTTCCTTTTGTAATGCATACACAAGGTTACAAGTACAAAGAAATTGCTGATAAACTTAACCTGAAAATAGGTACTGTGAAAAGCCGCATATTCTTTACACGCAAAAAACTGATGGAAAAGCTCCACGGATATGAAATTATTTAAATGAATCATTTAACAAAACGTAATGCTTACTTGATTAATACGATAATTTACTTCTGTGTCAACATGTTTTAAGACGTAACACATGAATTTTTAAAAAATAGACTGTTCCTGTTGAACAGTCTATTTTGTTATATGTACGCCATAAAACAGACAATTACTTCTGCCCTAATCTTCTTGCCTGTCAGAATTACATTTATATTTCTTCCAGGAACCGGTATAATTTATATTTTTGCAGCACAAAACATTTCCCGATGAACGACAATTCAAGATATGGCTCAAGAGGTGTTTCCACTCAAAAAGAGGATGTACACAAAGCCATTGAAGATTTTGATAAGGGTTTGTTTCCGAATGCATTTTGTAAAGTACTCCCCGATATTCTTTCAGGTGACCCTGAATATTGTACTATAATGCATGCCGACGGAGCGGGTACCAAAACATCACTTGCTTATATCTATTGGAGGGAAACGCACGATATTTCCATATGGAAAGGAATTGCGCAGGATGCTGTAATCATGAACCTCGACGATCTTTTATGTGTAGGTGCTGTTGACAATATCCTGCTTTCATCTACCATTGGAAGAAACAGGCTTAAAATTCCCGGTGATGTAATCATCTACCTGCTTAAAGGATTCGATGAGTTGATCGCACAATTATCTGAATACGGAATTAATATCTTCTTAACAGGCGGAGAAACAGCCGATATTGGCGATCTGGTAAGAACTATTGTAGTCGATTCCACGGTCGCATGCAGGATGAAGCGTAGTGATATTATCGAGGTGAATATTCAACCGGGAGATGTAATAATTGGTCTGGCATCATATGGTCAGGCTTCTTACGAAAAAGAGTATAACGGCGGAATCGGAAGCAACGGACTTACATCGGCCAGGCATGATCTGTTCAATAACCATCTGGCCGAAAAGTATCCCGAAAGTTTCGACGATCTGATTCCACGATCATTAGTCTACACCGGTAAGTATGAGCTTACTGATTTCTTACCTGATTTAAATACCGATGTCGGAAGGTTACTGCTCTCTCCTACCCGTACATATGCTCCAATAATAAAGCCCGTTTTAAAAGAACTAAGGAAGCAGATACATGGAATGATCCATTGTTCAGGCGGTGCACAAACAAAAGTATTAAAGTTTGTTGATAAGTTGCATATAATAAAGGATAACATGTTTCCTGTACCCCCGCTGTTTCGTATGATCCAGGAACAATCTGAAACAGACTACCAGGAAATGTATGAGGTTTTCAATATGGGGCACCGGTTTGAGATATACCTGCCGGAAACCTATGCGCAACAAATAATTGATATATCGAAAAGCTATAATGTCGATGCCCGGATTATAGGCAGGGTCGAAGAAGCTGCAAGAAAAAAACTAACCATAAAAAGCGAATATGGTGTATTTACTTATTGATTATCTTATATGGCTGAAAATTTAATTCTCGATAAGCTGTCTGGCGTAAATAAACGATTCGAAGAGGTTGGAGAACTGCTTACCCGGCCTGAAGTTGTAAATGATATGAAGCGTTATATTCAGCTCAGTAAAGAATATAAAAGCCTGAGTCCTATCATTCAGGCATATAAAGAATATAAAAATCTGCTGAGTAATATAAATAATGCTAAAGATATACTTTCGAACGAAAAGGATGAGGAGTTACGCTCAATGGCCAAAGAAGAACTTGAAGGATTGCTTGAAAAAGTAAGCCCTCTCGAAGAAGAAATTAAACTCCTGCTCCTGCCTTCCGATCCGGAAGACGACAAGAATGCAGTACTCGAGATACGTGCCGGTACCGGAGGTGATGAAGCCAGTATTTTTGCCGGCGATCTCTACCGGATGTATACAAAGTATTGTGAAATAAAGGGGTGGAAGACTGAAGTCACTGCTTTCACAGAAGGTACCGTTGGCGGGTATAAGGAAATTATATTAAACGTGTTGGGTGAAGGAGTATATGGAATCTTAAAATATGAATCGGGAGTGCATCGTGTCCAGCGCGTGCCACAGACCGAAACCCAGGGACGCGTTCATACATCGGCCGCCACGGTAGCAGTACTTCCTGAAGCGGATGAATTTGATATTGAAATAAAACCTGAAGATGTTCGTAAAGATACATTTTGTTCATCAGGCCCGGGTGGACAATCGGTAAATACTACCTATTCCGCAATCCGGCTAACACATATCCCTTCAGGAGTAGTAGTGACCTGCCAGGATGAGAAATCGCAGATTAAGAATTTCGAAAAAGCCATGAAAGAACTCAGAACAAGGCTGTATAACCTGGAATATCAGAAGCGGCTCGATGCAATGGCAGCAAAACGCAAAACCATGGTTTCAACCGGCGACCGATCGGCAAAAATCAGAACGTATAATTACCCGCAGGGACGCGTTACCGACCATCGGATTAACCTCACCTTATATAATCTTCAGTCTATTATTAATGGTAACATTCAGGAAATAATTGATAAATTGCAGATGGCTGAAAATGCAGAGCGGCTTAAAGATACCGGATTGAACTAAATATCGGCGCATGAATCACGAAACCCTCTTCAACCAGATCAGACGAAAGAAAAGCTTCTTGTGTGTAGGGCTCGACAGCGATCCGGAAAAAATTCCCGCCCATCTCAACGAGCTAAGAAATCCTGTATTTCAATTCAATAAAAAGATCATTGATGCAACAGCTCAGTACGCTGTTGCTTTTAAACCCAACATGGCCTTTTATGAATGCAGGGGCATCGATGGTTGGCGCGATCTTCAACTCACTGCCGATTATATAAAGGACAAATATCCGGATCATTTTTTGATTGCCGATGGCAAAAGAGGTGATATAGGCAATACTTCGGCAATGTATGCAAAAGCATTCTTCGAGCAAATGGATTTCGATGCAATAACGGTTGCCCCATATATGGGTGAGGATTCCGTAATGCCTTTCTTATCGTTCCATGGTAAGTATGTTATTCTGCTGGCGCTAACTTCAAATTCCGGGGCATCCGATTTTCAGTATCATTCATCGAAAGAAAACACACCCCTTTTTATCGAGGTAATTAAAAAATCGAAGAACTGGGGAAACATCGATAATATGATGTATGTTGTAGGCGCAACAAAAGCATCAATGCTTATTAAAATCCGCGAATACCTTCCGGAACATTTCTTGCTGGTTCCTGGTATTGGCGCCCAGGGGGGAAGCCTTGAAGAAGTTGCACAGTATGGTTTGAACAATAAGTGCGGATTACTGGTAAATGCTTCCCGTTCCATTATTTTTGCAGGAAAAGATACCGATTTTGCAGAGAAAGCGGCTCTGGAGGCTCAATTGTTACAACAACAAATGCAGGGTATACTGCAACATGCAGGATTGATTTAGATCGACAGATTCGTCTGTGTTATATATAATAAGAACCAATATTTACCAGCTATGCAGGAAGCGTTACTTCAATTCATTTGGAAAAATTCTTTATTTGAAAAAGGAATATATGTGTCAGATACCGCTGAATCAGTGAACATCATTGAAACGGGAACACAAAACCATGACGGAGGCCCGGATTTTATTAATGCCCGTATCGAAATAGAAAGAACCGTATGGGTGGGCAATATAGAAATTCATAATTCTGCTTCAGAATGGTACGAACACAAACACCATAAAAATGCTGCATATAATAATGTTGTGCTGCATGTTGTTGCCCGGGCTGACAAGGCATGTTTTAACAGTGCCGGCAGGCAGATACCTTGTATAGTAATACGATTCAGCCGCGATATCGAACAACGATACCTGCACTTAATGAACAGTATCAATAAGATACCATGCCATGAAAAATTAACCAACCTGGATCCTTTGCTTATCTCTTTCTGGTTAAGCGCACTGGCAGTTGAACGGTTACAATCGAAGGTAGCAAAAATTACAGAGTACATGAATTCAACCCGAAATAACTGGGAGGAAACATTTTATTTATTAATTGCACATAGTTTTGGTTTGAAGATCAATACTCTGCCATTCGAAATGCTTGCCAAATCCATCCCGCTATCCATCGTAACAAAGCACGTCAATAATAAACACCAACTTGAGGCGCTTTTCTTTGGACAGGCCGGATTTCTTAACAGTAATCCGGTTGACAGATATGAACAGGAATTGTTAAATGAATACCTGTACCTTAAAAAGAAGTATAACCTAATTCCTGTTGAAAAGCATCTGTGGAAGTTCCTTCGGCTTCGTCCTAAGAATTTTCCTGCCATACGTATTGCACAATTCTGTTCACTGTTAAACCGTTGGCAAAGACCTTTTTCAATAGCTATGGAGTGCCAATCGACAGAGCATTTAATCTCTCAGTTTAATACCAGCCTCAGCAGTTACTGGAAAGATCATTACAACTTCGGTAAAATCTCTACACCTACCAATAAGGAGATTGGGCGAGCAACAAGATACTCGATCATCATCAATACTATTGTGCCTTTTCTGTATCAGTATGGCAACAGTAAGAACAATCCCGAAATAAAAGATAGAGCAGTCCAATTTCTCGAACAAATACCCGCTGAGAACAATCACATCACACGCCAATGGGCAAAATATAATATACACCCCAGGAATGCGGCTGAAAGTCAGGCGTTGATCCAACTTACATCTAACTATTGCTGTAAGAAACGATGCCTTGAGTGCCAGATCGGGATCTTGATCCTGAACCATTAAGACAGGGCCATATTTCGATCAGAGACAGTTAACTTTTTTAATTATACAGGGACAATGTAATCGTGTTAAGTCAATTAAAAGAAATTGTCTTACTTCTTGTTCAATAATAAATTTTATCTACCTTTGCAACCTATTTTTGGGAAAAATTAAAAACTGATTATGCATTTAACAGCAGAAGAAAAAAAAGAAATTTTCGGTCAATACGGAAAGTCTAATACAGACACTGGTTCTCCCGAAAGCCAGATTGCTTTATTTTCCGCCCGTATTCGTCACCTTACCGATCATCTGAAAGAGAACGACAAGGATTATAACACCCAGTTAGCGCTTTTAAAACTGGTTGGTAAGCGAAGGAGATTATTGGACTATTTACGGAAAATAGATATCACCCGATATAGAGCAATCATCAAGGCTTTAGACCTGAGAAAGTAAAGGAAAGCAAGGCAATTACGGAAATTGCCTTTTTTCTTTTTTTAAAGAGGGGTATATTTATAGAAAAATCTTGTACTGGTTTGATGGCTCATTTAAGGTCCCTATAACCCAAATAAATGTTTATTAATTAATTTTTTATGTATAAATCAATTGTCAAAACTATTGATCTCAGTGGAAACAGAACAATAGAGATTGAAACAGGTAAACTGGCTAAACAATCGGACGGCTCAGTGGTGGTGAAGCAAGGGAATACTATGCTGCTCGCAACTGTAACATGTGCTAAAGAAGCTAAGGAAGATGTTGATTTTATGCCGCTTCAGGTTGAATACAAGGAAAAATATGCAGCTGCAGGCAGATTCCCGGGTGGTTTTCTGAAACGCGAAGCCCGTCCCGGTGATTACGAGATATTAGTATCACGTCTGGTCGACAGAGCATTAAGACCTTTGTTCCCTGATAATTTTCATGCTGAAGTATTTGTTACTGTTTTCCTGATTTCGGCAGAAAAAGATATTATGCCCGATGCCCTGGCTGGACTGGCAGCATCGGCGGCGCTGGCAGTTTCAGATATCCCTTTTAACGGCCCGATATCGGAAGTACGGGTTGCCCGTATCGATAACCAGTTCAAAATAAATCCCACCTTTAGTGAACTGGAGAAGGCAGACCTCGATATTATGGTGGGTGCTACCATAGATAATATTCTTATGGTTGAAGGCGAGATGGATGAAGTATCGGAACAGGTGATGCTCGATGCAATAAAATTTGCACATGAGGAGATAAAAAAACATTGCAGGGTACAGATGGAGCTGACCAAAGAAGTGGGCAAAGAGAAAAAAAGAGAATATAACCACGAAGTAAATGATGAAGAACTCCGAAAACTAATGTTGGATAAACTGTATGACAAAGTTTACATCACAGCTAAAACAACCCCGGGAAAACACGACCGTAGCGAAGCCCTTGAGGCAATCCTGAAGGAATTTATTGAAGAATATAAAGCTGGCCTGCCGGAAGGTGAAGAAGTTAACGAACTTATGATTGCACGATATTACCATGAGGTAGAAAAGAAAGCAGTCCGCTCACTCATACTCAATGAAAAAGTTCGCGTCGATGGCAGGAAGACCGACGAAATCCGAGCCATCTGGTCGGAGGTTGATTACTTACCTGCTGCACATGGTTCGTCCATATTTACGCGTGGTGAAACACAATCGCTGACTACCGTAACCCTCGGAACCAAACTTGATGAAAAGATGATCGACGAGGTATTGATTCAGGGCACCGAGAAATTCGTATTGCATTATAATTTCCCTCCCTTCTCAACGGGTGAGGCAAAACCTCTGCGTGCCACAGGCAGAAGGGAAATTGGGCACGGAAATCTTGCTCATCGTGCATTAAAACGTATGATCCCTGATGATAACCCTTACGCAATTCGGGTTGTATCCGATATTCTTGAATCCAATGGCTCATCTTCCATGGCAACAGTATGCGCAGGAACACTTGCTTTGATGGATTCCGGCGTACAGATTAAAAAGCCTGTTTCAGGTATTGCTATGGGACTGATCAGCGACGCCGAATCAGGGAAATATGCAATCCTGTCCGATATTCTTGGCGACGAGGACCATCTGGGCGATATGGATTTTAAAGTAGCCGGAACAAAAGATGGAATTACTGCTACCCAGATGGATATAAAGGTAGAAGGACTTTCTTACGAAGTGCTTGCCGAAGCATTAGAGCAGGCAAAACAAGGAAGACTTCACATACTTAACAAGATGATGGAAACAATAAGCGCTCCGCGTGCCGATTATAAGCCTCATGTACCGCGTATCGAGAAAATAATTATTCCAAAAGAGATGATAGGACCGCTGATTGGCCCGGGCGGAAAAGTAATTCAGGAAATTCAGAGCTCTACCGGTTCTACCATCGTAATTGAGGAGATTGATAATGTAGGAGTTGTTGATGTATTTGCCGTTGATAAAGAATCGATCGAAGCAGCCCTTAAGAGAATCCGCGCTATTGTTGAGGTGCCTGAAATCGGTAAGATATATAACGGTAAAGTGAAATCGATTGTCAGCTTTGGTGCTTTTATTGAAATTCTCCCGAATAAAGACGGCCTGTTACATATCTCAGAAATTGACTGGCGAAGAATTCAGAATGTGGAAGAAGTATTGAAGGTTGGTGATATCATCGATGTAAAGCTGATTGATATCGATGCTAAAACAGGTAACCTCAAATTATCGCGCAAAGCGCTCTTGCCAAAACCGGAGAAAATGGAAACCCATGAACGTTCCGACAGGCCTGAGAGACCAAGACATTCCGACAGAAACAACAATCATAGAGAAAGGTCCTGATCAGGGCCTTTTTCTTATCCAGCAACTGGCTGATTATCGTGCCCTGAATTGATTAAGAATTCCTTACCTTTCATTAAGGTTACTGATTCCATCATCATTCTGCAATTGTATTATCAACATTTTTTCTGTGATTTCAGAATTAAATTATCCCCTTATTGTTCCTTCTAAAAGATTGTCAAATAGCATTTTGAGATATTCTTCCGAACCTAATCACCGATAATTCTTAATTTCTGCCGGATAATTTTTAATAAATTTATACTTCTGATAACTAAGTGGTTTTCCAATTTTTCTTATTTTAGCATTTATTTAGACCTCGTGAAGGTTTATTTTGTTTATTATGAAACATTATGTATGTTTGTAATCAGTGCAATATATCATATTCTAACCAGCATAATTAAACTTTAAATTAAATAATTAGTACATCATGAAAAGACTTACACTGAACCTATTGACACTTGGTGTTGCCGCCATCGTTCTTAGCAGTTGTGGGGGTATCAACAAAATGGTTGAGAACTCCAGCGCCGTTAAGTACGAGGTAAAACCATCGCCACTTGAAACCCATGCCGGGCAAGTTGAAGTAACTATTAACACTACTTTCCCCGAAAAGTATTTCAACAAAAAGGCTACCGTTGTTGCTACTCCTGTCCTAAAATATGAAGGCGGACAAACAGCATTTGAATCAACTACACTCCAGGGCGAAAGTGTAGAAGCTAACAATAAAGTGATACCATACACAGGCGGTAGTTATAGCTACACTGGTAAGATCGCTTATACTCCCGAGATGAGAAAATCGGAACTGGTTATTGAGATGAGCGCTCAATATAAAACCAAAGCTGCTGTGCCCATCCCCGGTATTAAAATTGCTGATGGAGTTATTGCTACTTCAACCCTGGTTAAGAATGATCCTCAGGCTATCCTTATGGGCGATCAGTTTAAACGGGTAACTCCGCAATCATACGATGCTGAAATTCTCTATGTCATCAACAAATCAGACATCCGCGATTCTGAGCTGAAAAAAGAAGGAGTAAAGAAATTTACCAGTAATATTGCCGGTGCCAAGAATGATTCTACCGTAAAGATTAAAGGAGCTAAAATTTCTTCCTATGCATCGCCCGACGGAGCCCTGGAATTAAACGAAAAACTTTCAGGCAACCGCGGTGAATCAGCTGAAAGATACCTGACCCGTACCTTGAAACAACTTAAAATTGAAGGTTACGATGTTGAAGGTTTCCTGAAATCGGTTGAAACAGCTGAAGACTGGGATGGCTTCAAAAAGCTGATGGAAGCATCCTCTATCCAGGATAAAGAACTTATTCTTCGCGTTCTTTCAATGTATTCCGATCCTGCTGTAAGGGAGAAAGAAATTAAGAACATGGCACAGGCCTATGAAGCAATTAAAGTTGATGTTCTTCCTCAACTGCGCCGTTCACAACTCTCAATCGAAGCCGAGAAGATCGGATATTCCGATGAACAACTTGCTGTTCTTTCAAAGAAGAGTCCGGAATCGTTGAATCTTGAAGAAATCCTTTATGCTGCCACATTAACCAACGATCTGAATGAGAAGCTTGCTATTTATCAGGCTGCTGCCAATAAATATCCCGATTGTTACAGGGCAAAAAACAATATTGGTTATGTTCAGATGCAATTAGGTAATACCGCCGAAGCTAAAGCTGCATTCGAAGCTGCAAAAGCTATTAAAGACATCGATGTTATTAAAAACAACCTCGGGGTTGTTGCCCTTACAGAAGGTGACCTGGCAACAGCTGAACAATTATTTACTTCGGCTATGGGTGCCGGTGATGTTGTAAATTACAACCTTGGTATTATCAAGATAAAACAGGGTGATTATGCCGCTGCAGTTAACTATTTTGGTAACAAGCCTTCATTCAATGCTGCTCTGGCACAATTGCTCAATGGCAATGTTGATAAAGCGCTTTCTACATTAGGTGAACTTGGCGAATCAGACGAAGCTATGGTTTACTACCTGAAAGCTGTTGCCGGTGCACGTGGCGATAAAGTTGATGTAGTTGTGAACAACCTCCGGAAAGCTATTGAAATGAATCCTAAACTAAAATCATTCGCTTCACGCGATGCTGAGTTTATAAAATATGCTTCAAATGAAGCTTTCACAGCAATCGTTCAGTAATACGATATAATGAAAGATAAGAAAACGGCCTTTTTAAGGCCGTTTTTTTTATCCCTATAATTGCATTAGTTTCTTATACATCTCCCATATGATGATACCTGCACAGACCGATACATTCAGCGAATGTTTGGTGCCAAACTGGGGAACCTCGATGGTTAAATCACACTCATTAATGACCTCCTGGCTTACTCCCCTGACTTCATGCCCCAAGACAAATGCATATTTCTTGCCTTTCTCAGGCAGAAAATCCTGCAGGTAAATACTATCCTCGGTTTGTTCTATCCCCGCAATACAATATTCTTCAAGTTTAAGTTTATGAAGCGCCTGATGAATGTCCTCAAAATATTCCCAATTGACTGAATCGGTTGCTCCTAACGCTGTTTTATGGATATCCTTATGCGGCGGTACTGCCGATATACCACACAGTATTATTTTCTCTACCAGAAAAGCATCTGCCGAGCGGAAGATAGAACCAATATTATGCATGCTCCTTATATCTTCCAATACCAATACCAATGGTATCTTGGAGGCTTTCTTAAATGCATCGATGGTAAGGCGGCTAAGCTCTTCATTTAGTAATTTTCTTCTCATAAACCGAGTTTATAAAAACAAATCACCAAAAATAAGTTAAACAGGGATACTTATATTCATGTCAGTAAATCTTATTCATAGGCCGGAATTTTTGCAGGACTGAAAAAAATAGATATTTTCGTAGCCCGTTTCACACGTTGTTAAAATATTATGAATATACACGAATATCAGGGCAAAGCCATCCTGAAAAAGTATGGAGTCAGAATTCCGGAAGGGAAAGTAGCATTTTCACCTGCCGAAGCCAAAAGTATTGCATGCGAAATAGCCGCATCAACCGGAGTTGATACATGGGCTGTAAAGGCCCAGATTCATGCCGGAGGGAGAGGTAAAGGAGGAGGAGTAAAAATTGCCCGTTCAGCGGAAGAGGTAGAGCAGTATGCCCGTGAAATAATCGGGATGAACCTTGTGACACACCAAACCGGTCCAGAAGGTAAAAAAGTTAATAAAGTGCTTGTTGAGCAAGGTATCTATTATAAAGGTAATACCCCTGTGAAAGAATTTTATATGAGCATTCTCCTCAACAGGGCTACCGGACGAAATATTATCATTTATTCCACGGAAGGAGGAATGGATATTGAGACAGTTGCTGAAAAAACTCCTCACCTCATCCACAAGGAAGAGATAGATCCGTCGTTCGGATTACAGGCGTTTCAGACCAGGAAGATTGCTTTTAACCTTGGCTTGTCCGGGAAAGCGTTCAAAGAAATGTATGCCTTTGTACAGGCCCTCTATCAGGCTTATCTGGCAAGTGATGCCTCGCTGTTTGAAATAAATCCTGTGGTAAAGACTTCCGATGATCTGATAATGGCGGCCGATTCAAAAGTAAATTTTGACGATAATGCACTGTTCCGTCATCCGGATTATGCCGAATTACGTGATCTTTCTGAAGAAGATCCTTCGGAAGTTGAAGCATCAAAATTCGATCTGAATTTTATTAAGCTCGATGGAAATGTAGGTTGTATGGTGAATGGAGCAGGACTGGCAATGGCCACCATGGATATAATAAAGCTATCCGGGGGAGATCCTGCAAATTTCCTTGATGTTGGTGGGTCTGCAAACGCCCAGACTGTTGAGGCCGGTTTCAGGATCATTCTTCAGGATCCCAGGGTTAGAGCAATCCTGATCAACATATTTGGCGGAATTGTACGCTGCGATCGTGTCGCGCAGGGAATTGTTGATGCCTATAAGGCAATCGGTAATATCAACGTTCCTGTCATTGTACGGCTTCAGGGTACAAATGCAGAGGAAGCAAAAAAGCTGATCGATGATTCAGGATTAACAGTAGCCTCGGCGATTACATTGCAGGAAGCGGCCGATCTGGTAAAGAAGGTTGTACAATAGGATTACAGCGAAACTCCAACAACTTATTCAGCCGAAAAACCAACTTTACGATGCCTCCCATCACAGAATGGCATGTTGAGCGACTTCCCGCAACGACAGAAGGAAGCCATCTTCATTTGTCTAAGTTCATTCCCGGCTGAACCGATGATCTTGAATTTACCCTTTACAACCAAAGGACCATCTTTCATCACCCTGATCTCAGTAATATGTTCTTCCTGCTCATTCACTGCGGCGTTTTCGGATACTGCATCCTCAGTTACAGGAGACTCGTTATTTAAACGATAGGTCAATGCTCCTGTAGGACATAGTTTAACAACACGTATTATTTCGCTTGTTGGCGCACCCTGCATATTAATCCAGGGGCGTTTCCGGGGATTAAAAACCTCGATCAATTCCCGGTAACAGGTTGTAACATGTATACATTTCGACGGCTTCCATATTACGGTAATCTCGCCGTTTGTATACTCCCTATCCTTTGTCTCCATTCTTTCCTGATCCATTATTTCATTATTGAAAACCTTTATTTATGATTATAATGATTCTTTAATTTTGAATTATTTTTTTCAAACTAATATTAGATATTTTCGTTTAATATTGTTAGAATTCTGGTATGGAAATTGGAAATTATAATGTAAAACATCCGGAATGAAGAGTAAGTTTAGCATCATAGTTATTTTACTTTCTCTTACCTGCCGTAGCTCTTACACACAAGATTCAACTGCAGCAACCATTGAGTATTTACCTTTCATTGTAACAGAGAAAGGTGATACCATGTTGTGTTCCACCATGGAAGATATCTATATTTTCCCAAAATATAAACCCTCTAATGCCGCCGAAAAGCGACGCTATAATAAACTTATTTTCAATGTAAAAAAAGTATATCCTTATGCAAAAATGGCAGGTGAGGAGTATAAGGTTGTGGAAGCGCATCTGTTAACATTGACTACCGATAAGGAAAGAAAACAATATATTAATGAAGTCGAAAAGCAGATATTGGACGAATACGAAGAGGAACTGAAAAAACTCACTATCACGCAGGGAAGGATACTGTTAAAATTAATTGACCGTGAAATTGGCGAAACCTCTTATGAAATCCTTAAAGACTTAAAAGGAACATTTACTGCTGTTTTCTGGCAAACTCTCGCCCGGATTTTCGGACATAATTTAAAAAGTGAGTTCGATCCGCAGGGCGAAGATAAACTGTTAAACGAAATAATGATTCAGATTGAGAATGGATTGCTGTAAGCGATTATTAACGTGAGTCTGAAATAAGCGATTTTATAATTATATGCAATTTCATTTTTAAATCAGCACCGGATGGATGGAAAAATGGAAGAATGTCTGCCTGTCGTAGCTATTGTCAGGGCAGATAAGATTAAAGGGCTTATTTACCTTATTAAGCATAGTTGACTGTAAATCAATATTTCATTATTCCAGCGTGCCATTATGAATATTCAATAAAATAAAAAAGTTCTTGCTAGTTCACGTTAAATTTTAAATTACTATGCCCCGTCTGTTTATCGGAATCAAATGCACCGGACAGGATTACCTGAAGGGCCTTCAATTAAAGCTGAAAGGCCAATTTAAAAGAAGTAAGATAAACTGGGTAGATCCTGAAAATTTTCACATTACATTAAAATTCCTGGGAGATGTGGATGAATTCTATATTAATTCAATATGCTCACTTCTCGAGAAGGTTGCAGCTCAATCTGATCCGATAACCCTTCTCCCCGAAACAACGGGAACATTTGGTTCAAGATCACAACCCAGGGTTATATGGTTCGGATACCGTGAGGAACCTCGTTTAACAACTCTGCAAAAATTAATAGAAGATGCATTGTCACCCCTTGGCTTTAAACCTGACGAAAAAAAGTTTTCCCCGCACCTTACATTAGCAAGGGTCAAGTATATCGCTCCCGGCGAGAATAGTTCCGAAATACAATTGAAGTATAAAGAACCAGCAGGAAGAGAGTTCCACGTTAATGCATTTCAGCTTTTTGAAAGTAACCTGCACCAGAGCGGTCCTGTGTATACAATAAAAAAAGAATTCAGCCTTCAGAAAGCCGTTTGACCCGGATCAGATCCCTTTTCTTTTAATGATTGTCAGTAGGGTATATATCAGGATTTTGATATCGACATACAGCGACATATTCTCGATATATAAAAGGTCATATTTCATTCTTTTGATCATTTGGTCGACATTTTCAGCATAGCCGTATTTCACCTGACCCCATGATGTTATACCGGGTTTCACTTTAAGTAGTTGAGTATAATGTGGCGCTTTCTCAACAATTTTAGAGATAAAATATTCACGTTCTGGTCTTGGCCCGACAAGCGACATATCACCACGAAGTACGTTAAAGAAATTTGGAATTTCGTCGAGCCGCGATTTTCGCATAAAGCGCCCGAATTTCGTAACACGGATATCATCTTTTGACGAAAGTTCAGGTCCGTTAGTTTCTGCATTAACATACATGGAACGGAACTTATATATTGTAAATAACTTTCCGTTTTTGCCCACACGTTTTTGTTTGTAAAAGATGGGACCCCTGGAAGAAAGTTTAACCCCGATCATAAGGAACAAGAACAAGGGAGAAGTAATGATCAAAGCCAGCAGGGAACCAATAATATCGATCGAATATTTAAGGTTTTCCTGCCATGCAGGCATAAGGTGATGAGAAACTTCGACCAGTGGGGTGCCAAAAATAGCGGACATTCTGACTTTACCGGTAAAAATTTCATACATACCTGGTATCGTCTTAATCGCTACATTACTATCTATAAGCAGGTTTAAGATATGCTCAATGGAACTGTGTTCGGTATATTCAAGGGCAATAATAACTTCTTCAATCTTATTTTCCCGGATAATTTCCTTGATCTGATTTACATGCCCGAGATGCTTAAGTTTAGATGATAAGAGATGACCATTCCCTTCATTGACACTTACAAATCCAACAAACTTATTACCGGTGCCATGCTTTTGCTGCTCGATCTCCTCGAACACTTCAAGAGCTTTCTCATTGCTGCCAATCAGGATAGTATTGAAACCCAGGATTCGGTTATGAATCTTATGAGTTGTATTTGTGGTGATGATCAATCGTGGAAAATAGGTGAGGATAAAATGGAAAAGGAATAAGGCAAGAAAAGAGCGGTAATAGTTTGAGTAGGTATTGATCACATCGTCGAGCAGCAGTCCGAAGAACAGTATAAGTACCCCTACAAAGGTGATCTGTATAGTGTACCATAATTCGGTAAGTCGCGACTTACGGTAAACTTCCCGATAATATCCGGAAGCATAATACAACAATATCCAGAAAAGAGGGATAAGCACCAATCCAAGGTAGAACTTGGGGCCAAACTGGATCGGGATAGTATATCCGAACTTGAGTGATTCAATGAATATCTTCCGGTATATGTAAAAGAGACCCCAGGCAACAGAAGCAGAAAAAAAATCAGAAATAAGATATTTTGTAAGCTGTAACCTTCGATTCATATCAGCTGAGATGGTCGTTCCAAATATGGCGACAAATATAAAAATAATGTATAACTCTTTATGCTATATTTGACTAAATCCATTTTTAATCACTTTTCTTGTTTATTGAAAAAACTAATAATTACTTTGGGTTCGGATTAAAAAAAATGGTCAATCGGAACAAGAATGGAAGATACATATCAGCACAAGGGATTGAGGAAGAAGTTGGTGGAATTGATCAGGCAAAAGGGAATTTCTGAAGAAGCTGTACTGGAAGCAATAAATAAAGTACCCAGGCATCTGTTCATGGACAGTAGTTTCATTCACTTTGCATACCAGGATAAAGCCTTTCCCATTGCTGCCAACCAGACAATCTCCCAGCCTTATACGGTTGCTTTTCAGACACAGCTTCTGGATGTTCATAAGGGGCATAAGTTACTTGAAATCGGTACCGGATCGGGATACCAGACTGCTGTTCTACTGGAGCTTGGAGCCAACGTATTTACCATCGAGCGTCATAGAATTTTAAACGTAGGAGCGCAGGCTCTTCTTCCGACAATCGGGTATCATCCTCACTTTTTTTATGGCGATGGATTTGAAGGCTTACCCACCTATGCCCCATTCGATCGTATTATGATCACTGCTGCCACTGAGACCATCCCTGAAAAACTCCTCCAGCAACTGAAAGTGGGCGGTAAGATGGTATTGCCAATGGGTGGCCGTCATACACAAGTGATGATTTTGGTTGAAAAAACAAAAGAAAACGATTATATCACTTCAGAACACGGAGCCTTTGTTTTTGTTCCTATGTTAAGAGGGAAGGAATAGAAAAAAATTAGTACCCATGATGTTTATCAAATTATTCGTTTTTAATGATTTCCGTGAAAATACCTATCTCCTTTATGATGAATCTCTTGTTGCAATAGTGGTCGATCCGGGCATGAATGATGACGAAGAAAGAAAAGCCTTTGATACATTTGTACAGAAGAAAAACTTACAAATAAAATCGATTATAAATACCCATTGTCATATCGACCATGTATTGGGCTGTAAGTACCTTAAGGAAAAATATAATATACCTTTCTATATACATAAAAATGAGGCAGAAGTATTGGAAGGAGTAGAGCATTTCGGCTTATTCCTGGGTATTGAAACAGAGAGACCTCCCATGCCAGACGGATTTTTTTCGGAGGATGATATGTTATCATCAGGCAATACGAGGTTAAAAGTTATTTTTGTACCCGGGCATACCCCTGGAGGGGTAGCATTTTACTGTGCAGAAGACAACGTTCTGATTACGGGCGATACGCTTTTCAGGGGGAGTATTGGCCGTACAGATTTCCCCGGGGGAGATCATAATACGTTGATCAACAGCATAAAAACCAACATTATGACATTGCCGGGAAATGTTACTGTCTTACCCGGACATGGTCCTTCGACAACAATTGAGGAAGAACGTAACTCGAATCCTTTTTTAATGTGATTCATTGAAATATACAATTTAATAACACCTAAGCATGGCTGCTGAAAAATTTACTTATCGTCACATTGGCCCCCGGGAAAACCAGGTCAGGGACATGTTAAGAGAAATGAATCTGAATTCACTGGATGAATTGATTGACAAAGTTATTCCTCCGGATATACGACTTAAAAAACCTCTTAACCTTCCCGGAGGAATATCAGCGTATGACTATCTTAAACAGATAAAACACATAGCCTCTAAAAACAAGAACTTTAAATCATATATCGGTTGCGGATATTATAATACAATTTTTCCGGCGGTTATCCAGCGAAACATACTGGAGAATCCATCGTGGTATACATCATATACTCCTTATCAGGCAGAAATTTCGCAGGGACGTCTCGAAGCTTTGCTGAATTTCCAGACTATGATCGTTGAACTGACATCCATGGAACTCGCCAACGCTTCTTTACTGGATGAGGCCACGGCAGCAGCTGAAGCCATGACCATGCTGTTAAATGCCCGTTCGCGCCAGCAAGTTGCGGAAGGAAGCAATAAATTTTTTGTTGACGATAATGTATTTCCGCAAACCATAGCTGTGTTAAAATCGAGGTCTTCAGCACAAGGTATTGAGCTTGTCTTCGGGTCGGCTGATACTGTTGAATTGAATAAACAATATTTCGGAGCTTTTGTGCAATATCCTGCCGCCGATGGCTCGCTTAACGATCGTAGCCGATTTATTAACAACGCCCACCAATACGAATGTCCTGTTATTGTAGGAACCGATCTTCTTAGTCTTGCATTGATAACGCCTCCAGGTGAATGGGGAGCAGATGTAGTGATTGGCTCGGCACAGCGTTTCGGGATACCCATGGGATACGGTGGCCCACATGCCGGTTTTTTTGCTACACGCGAAAAATTTAAACGCCATATGCCCGGGCGTATCATCGGGATATCGAAAGACCGCCGGGGGAAAAAGGCTCTGCGCATGGCACTTCAGACCCGCGAGCAACATATAAAACGTGAAAAAGCTACTTCCAACATTTGTACTGCCCAGGCGCTGCTGGCAATAATGTCAGGGATGTATGCAGTATACCATGGAGCTGAAGGATTGAAAAGAATTGCTTGGCATTGTCATCAGCTGGCAACTGTTGTGGCAGGAGAAGTTGAAAAGCTTGGATATAAACAAACGAATAAAAAGTACTTCGACACATTAAGAATAGTACCCACGGGTAAAATAACGCAGGACTCCATCCGGAAACTCGCCCTTGAAAAAGAAATCAACCTCTGGTATCCCAACGACGGAAGTATTGGAATCAGTATCGATGAAACAACAAGTTTGGATGATATCAGAGAGCTGTTAGGAATTTTTGCCAAGGCAGCCGGTAAGACTGTTGGCAATATTGAGAACTTGCCTGACGCCCTTCAGTTCGATCCTGAGTTTGTCCGAAAAAGTGATTTTCTAACATCTGATGTTTTTTCTAAATACCGCTCAGAAACTGAGATGATGCGTTATATTAAGAAACTAGAAAAAAAAGACATTTCTCTGACCGATTCTATGATCTCATTAGGATCGTGCACCATGAAATTGAATGCAGCTATTGAAATGCTTCCGCTGAGCTGGCCGGAATTCGGAGAAATTCATCCTTTTGTGCCGTTGGATCAGGCTCAGGGCTATCAGCAACTCATCAGCGAGCTTGAAGACATCCTGAAGGAAATCACCGGATTTAAAAAGGTATCATTCCAACCCAATTCAGGTGCTGCCGGAGAGTATGCAGGCCTCATGGTAATTCGTGAATATCATATCCGGCAGAATCAGGCATTTCGCAACCTGGTTCTCATCCCTGCCTCGGCACATGGGACAAATCCGGCCAGTGCTGTCATGGCAGGAATGGAAGTGTGTGTTGTAAATTGCGACGATCGGGGAAATATTGACCTTGAGGATCTGACGTCAAAAGCAAAAGCAAACAAAGACAAGCTGGCTGCGCTGATGGTTACCTATCCCTCGACACACGGTGTTTTTGAGCAGAAAATAAAAGAGATAACCAGGATCATTCATTCCTATGGTGGGCAGGTTTACATGGATGGCGCTAATATGAATGCACAGGTTGGCCTGACAAACCCGGCAATAATAGGCGCTGACGTTTGCCATTTAAACCTGCATAAAACCTTTGCTATTCCTCATGGAGGAGGAGGACCCGGTGTTGGTCCGATATGCGTGGCAGATCACCTTGTTGATTATTTACCAACCCACCCTGTTATAACTACCGGCGGGAAGAAGGGAATTCCAGCCGTTGCCGCTGCTCCATGGGGAAGTGCCAGCCTGCTGACTATATCGCATGCTTACTGCAGGTTATCTGGCAGCGAAGGATTAGAACTCAGTACCAGAATGGCTATTCTCAACGCAAACTATATGGCTTCGAAACTAAAGGATAAATATGGGATTGTTTACCTTGGCGAAACAGGCTATGTAGCGCATGAACTCATACTTGAATGCCGTCATTTAAAGAAAACAACCAATATTACCGAAACAGATATTGCCAAACGATTGATGGATTACGGATTTCACGCTCCGACGCTTTCCTTTCCTGTACATGGTACCCTTATGATTGAGCCGACAGAGAGTGAATCGAAAGAAGAGCTTGACCGTTTTGTTAACAGCCTGATTTCAATATATGATGAAATTAATGAGGCATCTGATGGGCCGGCAAGTGATGATAATGTATTAAAAAACGCACCTCACTGTTTAGAAGAAGTAACATCGGACGATTGGAATCACTCTTATCCGCGAAGCAAGGCAGCTTTCCCGGTACCGTGGTTAAAGGATAGCAAATACTGGCCTCCCGTATCGCGTATTGATGATGCTTTTGGCGACCGTAACCTGATCTGTACCTGTACAATGCTGAACACAGAATAATAAATTTTTTCTTTGCAGGGTTACTTTTATTAATACTCAGATATTAAACTATTGAGAACTGGTAGTAAATATTCGCAACAGGAACTGATTGAAGGAATCCTTAATAGTAGTGAGAAGATAGTACAGTATATTTATCACGAATATTATTATGGCATCCGACAGATGATATTGAATAACAGTGGTAGCGATGATGATGCCAGGGATGTATTTCAGGAGGCGATGATTGTTCTTTATCAAAAACTTAAGGATACTTCATTTATATTGACAAGTTCTTTAAATACATATCTCTATTCGGTTGCACGAATTATTTGGTATCGTGAACTGAAGCGACGGAGAGATTTACACTGTGTAGATGAATTTGACACCCTGGTTGAATATCAGGACATGTTAGAAGCGATAGAAAAAAAAGAGAGGCTGCAGTTTTTTCGTGAGAAATTTGAAGAATTGAGCGACGATTGTAAACGAATTCTTCATCTTTTTTTGAATAATATTCCCATCAGGGATATCACAAAGATGATGGGGTATTCTTCCGATCAGCACACTAAAAACAGGCGGTTACGGTGTAAAATGTCGCTTATTAAGAAGATTCAATCCAGTGAATATTATAAAGAATTAAGTTATGGAAAAAGCAAGATTGATTGAAGCTTATCTTGACGGAACGCTAAGTCAGGAGGAGCAGCAGAAATTCGAGAAATCGATGAACGAGGACAAAGAGCTGGCAAAAGAAGTTGCCCTTTCAAGAGAAATCAATGAAGCTATCCGGGATGAAGGAACTATACAATTCAGGAAGCTGGTAAGATACATTATAAAAACAAAATCGAACAGATTTGGAACTATCATCAGGGCGTTGAAGATACCAGCTGCCGCTGTAATCCTTTTACTTATCAGTGTCAGCATCTGGCGTATCGTGTCAACCACCTCTCCTTCGGAACTTTATACATCCTTCTATCAACCCTATCCGACCGACACGTCAGTCCGTTCGGCGGTTCGACCCGCTGATAATATGAATATGGCTTACAAGTTGTATGGTGAAGGCAACTATAAGGCTTCATTTAACATACTGCAGAACCATATTAAGGAGGAAAACAATGACCTGACAGCACATTTCTATGTTGCTTTAAATGCTGTTGAGTTAGGGCTATATAATGTAGCAATAGACGAATTCAGGATCGTCGAAAACGATCCGTCGTCTCCCCTGTTATTGCATGCCCGCTGGTATCTGGCTATGACCTACCTACGATTAGATCAGCCTGTTGAAGCAAAAAAATATCTCGAGATGCTAACATTAACAGAGAATATGTATTCGGCAAAAGCTAAAGTCGCATTGAAAAAACTAAGGCCAAAGTACCGTTTTTAGTATCGCACCTCAAAGAATTCTGAGAAGAGTTTAGTTTGAGAAACTCAGCAGTAAACCCAACGTCAAATAGCAGAGCGGTCAAATACAATCTGATTGCCTTACTATTTATTCGTACTCTGCCTTTTTGGAGACTGTCTAAAATTATTATATTATTCAAATTATCAGCTATTTACATTTATATTAACATTTGAATTTGACGATCACATTCACTTAAAGACCTCATAAACTTGGTGAAATCTTTGTGTCCCGAATCATTCGGGACACTAAGAATACTCAAAAATTTAGACAGCCTCTTAAATTACGGACGCTATAAGGAAAGACTTGTTGGGACAAGGAATAATAGAACCTGTTGGGACAGGGCATGCCCTGTCCCAACAATGCCCTTTCCTAAAGATATTATGCAGATTATTTACTCCTTCTTATAAAAATGAAAACGACGGATGCAACACCTATCAGAAATATACCCGGAATCAGGTATGGTGCTATTCTAAAGGCACGCAATTGTACGGGGATACCCATACTTACATACCCTGCCCAATAATATGGATGGGCTTTTGTGGGATCACCTTTTTGCAAAAATTCAATTTTGGCCAGCTGTAACGCCTTATCTACCGGAATGCCTTCCGATAAATGCTTATAAAAATACTCCATTAGCTCAGCACTCGACCTGTCGGTGACAGACCACTGGGTGTAAATAACATTTCTTATTCCTGCCTGAAGAAATGAACGTGAAATGCCAAAGATACCTTCCCCTTTATTTATTTTTCCAACTCCTGTATTGCAGGCGCTTAAGACAATAAGAGATGCGTTGATATCCTGTCCGAATAATTCATGCATGTGCAATTGCTCCTCGTCGTCATTAATATCGGAAGAAAATAACAGGAGTGACCGGCGAGGTTCTTCCTCATCCAACAATGCATGCATGGCCAAGTGTACAATGCTTTTCTTTTGGATAGCCCGGAAAAAATTTTTTTTACTTGCTCGTTCACCCAGGTAAACTTTCCCCCTGAAGTAATCCTTTGCCGATAGCACTTCTTCCCTGCTTCCGGGAAGTTCATCCAGCATGCTTCCGGTGTTACCGGCAGGCAGTCCGGTATAGTACCGGGGAGCAAAACCAGAATACACTGCTTTAATAGATTTTATGTCACTTCTCTCCTGTAGTTGGTATACAGAAAAAAGATAGCTGACCGGATTATTTAGTACCAGGTAAGGAATATCGGAGAATGAAGTGATCCTGAATGAATCCGGATCTTCTGTGCATAATGCTTCGAACGGAATTAAACCCAGCTCGGCATCGGGAATAATAAACAGTCTTTTGTCCCCGATCAGCTGTTCGAATGGTTTTATAAATTGCTTATAAAGTTCGTACGATTGTTTTGAAAACCGATCGATGGTTGCCCTGCTGAAATCGCCATAGACATATTCTTCAAAGTTCTTTCTGAATGCCAGCAATTTGTTAGAATATTCTCTTTCAATTGGGGCATAGGATAATTCGAATGTATCCTTGTCGATATAAAAAATATAAAACGAATTGAAATTAAAGAAATAGTGCAGGATAGCCTGTGAATCATCCAGGTTCTTCTTTAAGTCGTGTATTACAATGGCCTTTTTTTTCTGCTTCAATGATTCATATTCAGGATACTTCTTTTCCAGTTTACTGATATAAGCGTCATATTCTTCGGTTTTTTCAAGGATTTTATCGATGAGCAGACTTTCATTTTGTTCCGGGATTTCAGCCTTATTGCTGCTCAGGTTGTAGAGTAAAGAATTGATTTGACTGGTCAATTGATCTGCTACCAGTAATTCATTCTCAGATATTCCCGCAATTTTCAGTATTGTCCCCTCCGAAAGATAATTCTTTAACAGGTATGCTTTGCTATCTTCCGAGTAGTTAAAAAGCTCAGACAACAATCTTCTGTCGCCTGTTTCCTGGTATAAGGTAAAACCAATATTGAATACATTCTCATAGGCAGACCTGATATTATTCAGCGCTGATATTTTTGAATCTTCATAAGCGGTCTTATGAAATATTTTAAGGACGAGGCTAAGGTATTTCCGGAACTCTACATACGACTTCTTTAAAAGTATTGTATCAAACTCATTTGCTTTTGATAAATAATAGTAGGCTCTTCCCCTTCCGTTAAGCAGACTTAAATATTCTGAATTAGCAATGATCGGATAGCGTGACTGGAAATAATTGTCGTCATTTAATAACCGGTCAAGGTCCGCCAGTATTGGGTCATATATCTCTAATGCTTTATCACTCTTTGTATTTACATACAATTCAGCCAGGGCATCAGAAATATAGGTATCGAGGCGTGCGTTGGGGTATTCATCCAGCAATTTTTTGGCGGTTCTGAGGTAATATTCCTGTTTTCCAGGATTATGGCTCGCGATATCATAATAATAAGCAATATACCAATAAACCAGTACCAGCCGGTCGTCGATCAGATTGTTACGTATTAATATATTCTCTGCCTTTTTATAATTTATTAGCGCCAGGTTGTTTTTCCCCAGTTGTTGGTAATTATAGCCTATCAGAAGATAATCGGAATAACAACTGATTTCCTGTTTTCCCTGTAAATAGGCAAGAAGCCTGCCGGAATATTCGTCGGCTTTTACATAGTTATGTTCCCTGACATTCAGATCGAAGATCCCAAAGTCAATAAAATAGCTATAGGCAGCATAAGCAGGATCATTCTCAACCAGTTTCAGCAGTTCATTATAATATTGCCGGGCCAGCGGAAAATCCTCGATAAACATATAGTATTTCGCCAGGTGCAGTTGATAATAGAAGAGCCATATTGTTGGAGTTACTGTATTTTTTTTCAGTATTTTTTTTTCTTCATCCAGAATAGTCTTCATTTGGTAAAAATCGTTATTATATGCAGCCACCCGGGTTTGAAGGAAGTAATATTTAACTTTCCTTGCCGGTTGTAGTATATTCTTCTGATTTAACACCACAGAACCGGGAAAGTTATCCCTGAGAATACTTTCGCTTCGTGAGGTCATGCCTTCAGTGATTTTCAATAACAGTCTGGCCTCATACCATGCAATCGAATCCAGAATTTCTTTCTCCTGATTGATTATAGACACCGATTTCGCGTAAAAGAACTTCGATTCTTCAAATTGGTTTAGCCAGTATCTTGTAAATCCTATCCGGTTATAGCATACTAATAATGCCCAGTTCTCATTCAGTGTTCGGGCATTGTCGACCGCTTTTTCATACCACGGGACAGCTTCGTTTAATTGCCCGGCAAGGAACAAAGAATCGCCCGAATAGAAATTCAGTTGCAGATTATCAATCTCTTTTCTAAGGATTTCATTTTTGGGAATCAGCGTTTCGAGCAGAGGTTCCGGCGAAAGCAACCTATCCTGGTAATCGGACGGGAGATGTGATGCATTCAGATCAAATCCTATAAAGAGAATATAGAGTGGTAAATAAATATATGATCTGATGTCAACAAATCTGCCTGGCATTCGTATACTTATATAGTTCAGGTCAAAAATAATGACTCGGACAATATCTAGTACCAGAAAAGAAATAAATTCAATATAAAGCCAGCAAAAGAGCTGGCATATCAGGTGTAAACTAAATTTTACCGTTATGAATGAGTTTCTTTTACGATCAGGTACAAGGATGGTTCCTGATCCTGAGCCCAATCCGCCAAAACCTCCAGGACCTGGAGGAGGAGGTTAAGAACCTGTTAAATGAGCTTTTGAGGGAAACTAATAGTCTTTAAATGCTCTTTAAAATGTGCCATTCCGTTAGAAGGAATGATAGGATACCGGAAGGATCCTAACTAATGGAAACATCTACAACATTAATAAAGCTCCTTACGGGAGCTTTTTTTGTACCCATTAATAAAATTATCCTGGCCTACTCTTTATACATCATATACAGATACATGTAGAGATTGTCAAGGAAGAACTTACCCCCTCAGGGCTTCCATTGCTCTTTCACAATCTTCCTGGTCAAGGTAGAGAATTATGCCGTAGCTATCCTTTATATCTGCAAATCCGCTGGATTCAATCATTGTAATACCCGCCCGGGAAATCTTTTCATGGACAGCAGCACATTCACCAGGCTCATCGTTATACCCTTTAACTATCACGGCCGTATAAGGCCCGTCCAGGGTCAGGCCTGCTTTTTGTGCTCCATCTTTCATCGTTGAACTATCATCGGGGAAGAGCGAGAAGCGGGTACGGTCAGATCCTGCGGGAACTGCCTTGAAAGCAAGCAGGTTTACCCCGGTACCGGCAAATATGGTAAGCAGTTTGCCGCCCACTCCAGCATGCCCATCAACAGTAATATTGAAGTATTCAACCTTTTTTACATCTAGAGCCATATAATTCCTTTTTATAAAATGTAAGATTTAGTTTTAAAAATAGACTATGTCAATCAGTTTCAAATATATTACATGAAGATTATTCAATCAGCAGTTGTTTTACTATAACATCACTTTCCGTTTCCGTCCGGAGATAAAATATCTCTGCCGGAATCTGTTTTCGTTCAAATTGCATGATGCCGGTCCCGATTCCCGGTTATAATTCCACAGATACCGACTGTCCCATACTGTTATGTGACCGTATCCTGTCAAGCTGCAAAGGGAATGAGTGCGCATGCCGTTTGCTTCTCAGGATATTTTCCATACTTAAACCTTCACATCCTGTATGTGAAACTTTATCCGGCCTGTAAATGGCGTTTACCCTTGGGCGTGCCGTCGCCAAAGTAGCTCTGGCACGTCGGCGACAAGACCCAAGACCCTAAAAAGAATTTTACCCTGTGCCAAGAGCATCCCGACTAGCTTCCCTGCCCGCCAAGGCCCGGCAGGCGGGGCTGTCGGGATTCCCACCTGCCGGATGGGCAGGAATTCGACTTACCCCCGATATCTATCGGGGTCATATCATGATATTCATGAAAATTGAGTCTCATTAATAAATCACTATTGTCCGGTTAAATTCAATATTTTTTATATTTCGTACCTACGGCACTTTTAAGCTAATTATAATTGCCTCTTCTACTAATATTTAGTACCTACGGTACTTTCCTTTAGCCTGGTCAGAGGCTAATTATCTGCAGAGAAAGTCACATGCGAAAGTTTGAGCCCCGTAGGTGGCGATATATCCTTATTCTCTT
>CAZWIU010000053.1:0-29245 GCA_964634105.1 uncultured Bacteroidales bacterium
AAATCCCTACTTTTATTCACTTAAATAATTAACATTCTTATATCGAACTCACGTTGCTTGGGAAAAACATCGAAATAACTATCGATGGTTCCGACGTGTATATCAATAACGCGCTGGTTACTGTAGCCGATATCGAGGCTGATAATGGCGTGGTTCATGTTATTGATGCTGTATTATTACCGCCTGTAGTAACAGTTGTTGATATTGTTGTTGGAAGTGCTGATCATGATACGCTCGAAGCCGCTGTAATTGCAGCCGGTCTGGCCGATGACCTGTCCGGCACAGGGCCCTTCACCGTATTTGCTCCTACCGATGCTGCTTTTGCTGCTCTTCCGGAAGGTACTCTCGATGCACTATTGGCAGATCCTTCTGGCGATCTTACCAATATCCTGTTATATCATGTTCTTGCGGGTAAAGTAATGTCCTCTGATTTGTCAGATGGGATGACTGCTGAAACATTGCTTGGGAAAAACATCGAAATAACTATCGATGGTTCCGACGTGTATATCAATAACGCGCTGGTTACTGTAGCCGATATCGAGGCTGATAATGGCGTGGTTCATGTTATTGATGCTGTATTATTACCGCCTGTAGTAACAGTTGTTGATATTGTTGTTGGAAGTGCTGATCATGATACGCTCGAAGCCGCTGTAATTGCAGCCGGTCTGGCCGATGACCTGTCCGGCACAGGGCCCTTCACCGTATTTGCTCCTACCGATGCTGCTTTTGCTGCTCTTCCGGAAGGTACTCTCGATGCACTATTGGCAGATCCTTCTGGCACCCTTACAAATATTTTGTTATACCATGTGGTAAGCGGCAAAGTAATGTCAACCGATCTATCGGATGGTATGCTTGCAGAAACCTTACTTGGAGAAAACATCGAAATTAATATTGACGGTTCTGATGTTTATATTAATAATGCCCTCGTTACAGTTGCTGATATCGAGGCTGACAACGGAGTCGTCCATGTAATAGATGCTGTGCTTCTGCCTCCTGCAACAAGTATATCAAATGAATATACCGATGCAGCAGTCAATATCATGCTTTCACCAAATCCTGCTTCCGATTACCTGAATATCACTTTAGAAAACAGTGACGGTAAAATAAATAATCTGAAATTGTATGGTATTGCCGGTAACTTGCTCTATGAATACCAGCCGGAGAGTAATTCTGCAACAATAGATATAAGTCAGTTACACCCCGGAAATTATTTCCTTACTGTTATTTCAAAGAATGGTGTGGCAATAGAACGGTTTGCTATAGCCAGGTAGGGGAATACATTTTATTAATTAAGGGAGCGCTATTATGCTCCCTTTTTTTTATTCTTCCCTATAAAACTATACTGTTTGATTATCAGCTTTCATTCATTTATAATTGATCTGAACATAATGATTATTTCGCGTGAGACTTTTGCGTGTTCAACGATTGGTTTCGGATAGTGGATATTACCCGTAAAGCTGTTGTGCATACTATGTATTTCTGCCGGCGTTTTTTCTGCAAGTTCAGGTATCCAGGTCTTTATATAACGGCAGTCGGGATCAAATTTTTTCTGTTGCAGCCAGGGGTTGAATATCCTGAAATAGGGTTGGGCATCGCATCCTGTTGATGCGGCCCACTGCCAGTTTCCGTTATTTACGGCCGGGTCGTAATCGATAAGTCGTTGGGCAAAATATTTCTCTCCCCAACGCCAGTCGACATGCAGATCTTTCACCAGGAAACTCGCAACAATCATTCTTACACGGTTGTGCATCCAACCCGTTTCATTCATTTGCCGCATACCCGCATCGACTATTGGGAATCCGGTCTCTCCTTTGCACCATGCATCGAATTTATCCGGATCATTTCCCCATTCAATCAGATCAAATTTTTTACGGAAAGCATTGCCAAAAACATCCGGAAAATGGAAGGCAATATGGGTAAAAAAGTCGCGCCAGTATAATTGTTTAACCAGTGTGTGATTTGTCCCCAGATGAGTGATTATGGCAGCATATACTTCCCTGATTGAAACAGTGCCAAATTTCAGGTGCGGGGATAAAAAGCTTGTGCCCCGGACAGATGGAAAATTACGGTTCCGATCATAGTCTTTCAATCGCGGTATTCCCGCAAGCAGCGTCAGCGCTTTATCTCTTCCTCCCTGCAGAAACAGTCTTTTATCCTGAACTTCTATTATCTTATGCAAATGAGTAATGGGGAATTCAAAAGCAATCTTTTTACTTAAAAAACTGTACCGTTGTATAGTTTCAGGCCTTCTAACAGGGATCATCGCCGACCTTCGCATAAAAGGCGTGAAAACAGTATAGGGTTGGTTATCGGTTTTTAGCACGGCCTCCGGTTCATTAAGTAGTATGTCATTAAAAACCTGGAAACTTATTCCATGCTTTTCACATACCATCCTGATCTGAAGGTCCCTTTCCCTGCTGAAGGGAGTATAATCGCGATTTATAAAGACCGCATCGATGCGGGCATGCTGAATTAATTTTTCTACGATTTTTTCAGGAATACCGTAAAAAAGAAATAAACGACCCTGACGATGTTCTATTTCACGGTTCAGATCATACAGGCTCTCCGCCATAAATTGCAAGCCCTTTCCCGATTTGAAGTCATTATCCTTTAACTGCCGGTCGTCGAGTATGAAACATGGAATCACTCTTTCCGAAAGTCTCATTGCCTGTATCAGCGCTGTATTATCAACGATCCGCAGGTCGCGACGGAATATATGAAGTGCTAATTGAAATTTATTCACAAGAACAGTATCTCAAAGTAAAATAACCAGTGAATGATTTAATTTTACCGGCATACCCGGCCTACTATAGGGTTTTCAGGTGAATTTTTCAATACGTTCACAGGCAAGTTTTGAACTGATAATGACCATAGGTAAGCCGGTACCCGGTATGGTTGATGCCCCCACATAGAAAACATTCTTAAACACTTCATCATAGTTTTTGGGACGGAAGCCGCCGATTTGCAACATTTTATGCGATAAACCCAGCCCGCTTCCACGATGCAGATTAAACTGATTCTGCCAGTCGACAGGTGTATAAACAGTCCTGGATACAATCTCCGGGCGGATGTCTTTTTTTATTCGCAGTGAAAAATCATCAATAATGCTATCCACAATTTCATCCCTGTCGTCCCAATTCGATTTAAACCTCAGGTCGGGAACAGGACAAACAAAAAACAGGCTTTCCGAACCTTCGGGTGCACAGGCAGGATTTGATCGTGAGAGAACATTAACATAGTAGTATGGTTTTTCCAGAATTTCAGGATTTTTAAAGACCTTATCGGCATACTCTTTAAAATTATTCCCGAGATAATAATTATGATGAGCCACCTCGGGCAATTTACATTTCAGCCCGAGATATATGGTTAGCGGACCCATGGTCCAGTCTTTTTTATCGAGATTTGCTTCTGAAAACTCTTTTCGCTTAAAAACACGCCCCCTGAACACTGCCGCATCACTGTTAATGACAATTATATCGGCTTTCCATTTCCCTCCGTTTCTGTCAACGAGATATTCAAGGTTATCACCTTCGGATTTATAATCAACAATTTCGGTATTATATACTATATTAACATGTTCTTTTTCTAATTCGTTCAGAAGTCCCTCAACAATTTTATACATACCGCCTTCAACATTGAAATAACCATCGTGTCTGAATTCAGTATATGATAATAGGGTATACACACCGGAAGTATCGAATGGCGTTCTGCCCAGGAAAAAGGCAACGAGCGAAATGATCTGGCGTGCATCCTCCGATTTAAAGTACCGCGAGACCTGCTGCCAGAAGCTCCTTAACAGCACCGACATGTGTGTTGGATTTACCTTGAGCAGGGTACGCAGGTAATGAAGAACTGAATCAAAATTACTCTTGATCACTACATCTACCGTATCGTGAAAAATGTGCCCGCTTTTCTCAAGATATCGTTCCATGGATGATTCAAAATCAGGTTCGGTTTCTTTAAACTGGGCTGCAAGCTTTTTAACATCCTTATAAAGTTTGTATGTTACAGGGCTGTTCCTGAAATTTACCGTATACAACGGATCAAGCTCGTAATAGTTGAAAGGAAGCCGGATATTACACTCCCTGGCAAACTCAGTAAAGATATAGGACATGCTGAAAAAGCTGGGACCGGTATCGAATGTAAAACCATCCTTTTTCAGCTGATTTAATCTGCCGCCGGCATTTGCATTTTTCTCGATAATTTCAACGCGATATCCTTTTTTTGCGAGTCGAAGTGCAGTGGACAATCCTCCCAGACCAGCACCAACAATAAGCACCTTTTTATTATTCATTGTTTGCATTCATTTTACTTTTCAGTTGCGGATACAGTTCATTCTTAACCCAACGATAGCCAGGCTCGATCCGAAGAATTTTTTCATAATAATCTTTTGCCTTCCCTGTCTGTCCAATCTCCTCGTATGCCTGGGCGATGGTTGTAAGCAGGCTTAAATAATTCCAGTTTGAGACAGTCAATTCCTCTTCGCTTTCCATCAGAAGCTGAGCCCTGACATAATTTTCCAATGCTAATTTTTTTGAACCGCCAAATGCACGTGGCATGTAGTATTGAATATTGGCATATTGTATATATCCAAACGGGTTGTGCGTATCGATGGTAATAGCCTTTTCTGCCGATTCAATACTTTTAGGTCCTAAAAACGGAGCCTGTATCACATTCATGCCAATTTTATAACCATAAAAGGCCGCTTTATAAGCATTAACATTTGATAATTCGTAGTTATTCCGTTCCAGTATCCGGATATTTTCCTCCCCTTTTGATATGTATTCTTCAGCCAGATCTTTATTATTGTTGCCCAGGCACCAGGCTATGAATCCATACTGATAGTTCAGTAATTCCAGAATATGATCGTTGCTTTTGTTCCCCGAATAATACATTTCATCGATCACTCTTTTCCATTCATGCATATTATTCTTTATAAAAGCATTATAAACGGCTACCTTGTGTGATGCCTGAATAATACCTGTTATCAGAAGCAGGATCACGACTATAAAATATTTCTTCCTTTCCATTCGTGATGTTTTTTTATTCTGTTAATGATCGCTCTATATATAAACAAACCAAGAGAGAATTGTTGCGGTAAGAGATAAAGTAAATTTTTACAACTATTTTGTTCACTGGTCCACGAAACTATGATCCTTGTTGAGACCAGGAGAAAAAAGTACCCAAACACAATTGTACCGGGAACAGTATAAAGTACTACCAGAAAACCAACAGTGGTGATTAACCAAAACACGATCGCAAGTAAAAAAGAACCTCCGAAAAAACCGATTACATTTCTTGAGAAACCATTTACCGCATCGGTGTAATTAGTATACATCCGGCAATTGATGGAGGAATTCCCACTCATGCAGGCAATTTTTTGATGTTCTCGTTTATAAAAACGGGCTATTTCTATATCTTCAAACCGGCTCAGGCTGAATTTTTTATGGGGCTGATATTTTCTATACGTATCAGCCTCAAACAGCATAAATTGCCCGTTGGCTGCCGAGAGTGAAGAAAATTTTGATTTCGCGACCAGTGCAAGCGGAAGGAGGGAAAGCAAAATATAATTCATTACCGGAACAGTCGCCCATTCTCCCTTCGTAAGCAAAACCTGTTTCGGAAAAATGGAGAGCAATCTGAGATTGTGTTTACCAGCAAATGTTACTGTATTACGGATAAGGTCTTTACCCATGCGAACATCGGCATCGACGAATAAAAGATAATCTCCTGAAGCATTCTCTGACAACACATGGCAGGCGTAGTTTTTTCCGTGCCATCCCGCAGGAAGCCCGTCAGAACTAAGTAGCCTTATCTTTTTGTTACTGCCGGCTAATTGCCTGACAACTTCGGCTGTATTATCATCAGAAAGGTCATCATAAACAATAATTTCATATACTTCGGAATATTGGTGTGCCAGGTCGCTTAATATATTACTGATAGTTGCTTCTTCGTTGCGGGCAGGTATAAGAACAGAAATCTTTTTTTGAAGCTGTCCCGAAGTTTTATACCTGAATTTTCCGAATAGAAAATTTGAAACAGCAATAAGCCACTGAAACAATGTAAAGATTACTATGAAGTAGCCGGCATAAATCATCCTTTTATGGATTGTTGGGCGTTAATACATTCAGAAAAAAAACAGTTATATGAATGTTGAAGATCTGTAAGCTGAAACGAGGTATCGTTATACTCCTTCAGATAGAGATACAAACCCGGTTTTTTTTCAGAGAAATAGTCTGTCAGATTCACCTGAAAAATAACCTGGACAGGATTCTTCTGATCTGCCAGGATTTTTTCAATTCCCCGTTCAAAAACAATATCGTGAGCATGAGCAGAACGAATTTCTCCCTGCGGGAAAATTAATACCATATTCCTGTTGTCGGTGAGCAGACTATTAGTATACCGGATTGATTCAAGCATACTCCTTGATCGCTTATTAACCGAGTATCCCCCAGTATAGTTGAAGAACCAGTATCGACGCAGCTGTTCTTCAAACATCATAAAATGGAATTTTCGTTTATAGATGTTGAAATTAATATAGGCACACCAGAAACCATCCCACCAGCTGACATGATTAGCTATCAGGAGTATTGGAAGCTTTCTGTCGGGACATTCACCGATTATATGAACCTGGCTGAAATTACGCCTGATCAGATACCCAGTATAAAACCTGAAAAAAGGATATATGATACTATGGTGTTTAGCTGTTAAAATCATGCGATGAATCGGTAAAACAAGAACAGAAGACTGAAAAATGCAGCGTGGCAAATCAGTATTACCGGGGCAATCTTATTCTCTGTTTTAATGCCCACGATCTTTATTCCTATATGGAAAATAAGAGCGATAATAAACCAGGCTATATAATTCTGTAAAGGAATAGTATTGTTGGCCCAATACCACATGTCAAGATCCGATGCTACCTGCTCCATAAGAACATCATAAAGTAACATGATAAATGAGGCTATAAGGATTGATGGTATTACCCTGAGATTCATTAACGATACAACACTCCCCGAAAGATATACCATCATAAGCCAGTTCATACCAATAAGCAGGGGGGTATTCCAAAGTTTTAGTCCCAGTCCCTGGCCATAGCGGTATTCTCCGAAAATAACTCCACGATTGACCCCTATAAGCTCAATGAAATATCCTGCGGCAAAAACCACCGAAAAAAAAATATATGTTTTGATACCCTTGAAATCACTGTGAAATAACATCACAGCCATAAAACTAAATATCAATGCATAGGGTGTAAGTTTTAAGAACAGGGGAGTTGTTAAAGGAAATATTAATCCGATAAATCCAATGCAATAAAATGAAATAAAAAATGATTTTACTTTATGTTCCTTATTCTTAAGGCTGGCAATGCTATCATAAACAGTAGAAATCATTTCGGTATAGGCTATTTTATATTCATTATGCTCTCATTCACCCTCTTAAAAACCTTCCTGAACCATACAGTATACTTTTCAGGATAACGGCTAATGTCATTGGCCAGATCGCTAAACTTCATATAGTTGTAATTCATCACCTCTTTTGAATTTATAACCGGTTCCATATCGGAGATCCCGAAAAATACATGATCCAATTCATGCTCGGTAAGCCCGTTATCTAATTGTTCTTTATAAATGAATGTAAACAATTCTTTCAGGTCGCAATGAATACCGATTTCTTCCATCAATCTTCGCTTTGCTGCATCAAGGACCGATTCGCCTGGTGTTGGATGACTACAGCATGTATTTGTCCACAAACCACCCGAATGATACTTATCGGCGGCCCGCTGTTGAATGAGCCAGTCACCATTTGAGTTAAAAACAAATACCGAAATTGCCCTGTGCAATAAGGCCTTTTTATGAGCTTCCATTTTTCCCGCATAACCAAGCTCATTGTTGTAATTATCAACCAGAATTACGTTGGGCTCTTTCATTCAGATCATGTTGAGATTATAATGTACCAGTGCTTTCGCCAACAAGAAAAGCTTCCTGCTGTTTGATATACGGATTCTCGTATTAATGATAAGGTTAGCAGGAGTATATTTGATCTTCTGAAGTAATCCGGTATAATAATAGTATGCTGCCAGTACAGCTAATTTCGAACGCCCGGGCAACATTTTTATGCCATTGAATGCCTGGCTGAACTCTTCTTCGATGTTTTCAATGAGGTGCAGTTTCGTTTCGTCATCCAGCTTTCTGTGGGCCAGTTCCGGGAAATATTGGCGCCCTAGTTTTTCCGTGTCATACCTCAGGTCGCGCAAGAAATTTACTTTCTGAAAAGCAGAACCCAGCTTCATTGCCGGTTGTTCCAGTTGGTTATAAAGTTCATGATTGCCATTGCAGAATACTTTCAGGCACATAAGCCCAACGACATCTGCCGATCCGTAAATATACCCTTTGATTTCATTTTCGTCATTATATTCGGTTCTCATCAGATCGGCTTCCATACTATTTAAAAAAGCCTCGACATGCTCTTTGGAAATGTGATATTCCTTTACTACATGCTGAAATGCATTTAATACGGGGTTTGTACTGATACCCATTTTCAAGGCATCGTAATAATCGTTCCTAAACTTTTCAAATAATGATTTCTTATCATAGGCATGAAATGCATCGACAATTTCGTCGGCCAGACGGACAAAACCATAGATACCATATATCGCCTGCCGCATTTCCTTACTAAACAAGCTAGTTGCCAATGAGAAGGAAGTACTGTAGTAGTTCGTTATTAACCTGCTCGTTTTAAACGATACATTATCGAATAACACTTTAGTCATAGTAAATCTGATTAAAAATTACTATCCGCTTTTTAAACAAACCATTTTCTTATTTAACTAACTTATAATTATTAACAAATTACTATGATTATTGTTCTATGGTAGTTACACAATAAGTAAACTAGATAATTTCTCCTTTTTCAGATTATCATTTGTTTCAAAGATCGTTTTTATTATTAATCAAAAACAGATTTCTAAGCGCAATTAAAATATTATGAAATTTAAATTCAAAAGATGCATTCTTTGTTAATTTTTCGGAGGAAATCCGGTTACCGGATAGAAGCATATTTGCCATCTCACCGAAAAATAGCTTCATGACTACTGCAGGAATCGAAAGATACAACAATTTCTTATTTGTAACATGTTCCAGCGTTTCCAACAGTTGCCTGAATGTTATATGATGAGGGGCAACGGCATTATAGACCCCTTCCATTGTATGATCCTCAACCGCTTTCTCATAAATAGCGCATAAATCGTAACTATGTATCCATGGAAAATACTGAGATCCAATGCCCGGAACCAACGCAATCCGAAATTTTACCGGGAATAAAACTTTTTTTAATGCCCCTCCATTCTTAGTCAGAACGATACCTGTTCTTATCTTAACAGTCCTTATGCCCAGGCCGCTGAAACTATCTGCGACATTCTCCCATCGACGGCATACTTCGGCTGCAAAATCGTTGGCAGGAGGATCATCCTCAACAAAAACCTTCTGAGAATCAGCGATTCCATAATACCCAATGGCAGATGCTGTGATGAATGCCTGCAGATTATTTTTCTTTCCTTTAATTATATCAAAGAGTGTCTGTGCTGTTTGAATACGACTATCCAGTATTTCTTTTTTCCTTTGCCTGGTCCATCTCTTTTCTCCAATACTTGTTCCTGCCAGATGGATAATAAAGTCAGCATTCAGGACTATATCAATATTTATATTGTTATGAAGTTCTTCCCACGTGATAACAGGATATTCTTTAACACGTAATTTATTTCGTGAAATCAGGGTTATATGATAGCCTTTTTGGTGCAGTTTCCGGTAAAGTTCTTGTCCGATCAGGCCCGTGCCTCCTGTAATGATCACAGATAAGTCGTTTCCCATAGTGCTAAAGATTTATTTCTCCCCGGATGATGAAAGGCTCTACTCTAGTTATGTTGAACACTGCAAGTCTGATTCTCGTGCCCATCTTGAGGACATTTAAAATTAATACTTTACCGAATCAATTCGGCTTTTTGTTGGCTATTACTTCCAGGCAATAATGGCACATGGAGATCTTCACCTTCGATTTTTTAAAGGTCACCGGCTCGCCATCGAAATGGAATAAATATTTTTTTTTGGTTTTTTTAAACCGGATTTCTTTCCCCCGGATTACTTCCAGGTATTGCGCACTTTCGATGGAACGGTTAAATAGCCGGAGGCCAAGCGCCAGCGACTTAAAGAGTGGAAAGGGATTGAGAATACAGATATCAAACCAGCCATCGTCAATGCGCGCTCCCGGTGCAATATAAGCATTGTTGCCGTACTGTCCGGCGTTAGCAATGGTAATCAGAAATGCACGCCGCACATATTCATTGCCATCGATAGTGAATGTATATTTCCGGGGTTTGTATTTAGAAAATTCTTTCATGATAACCTTCAGGTACGATTTAAAGCCCCGTTCAGTGCCTTTTGCAAATTTATGCCCGACACGGGCGTCGAAACCTACGCCGCATGTACAAAAGAACCAGCCATCGTTGAGCCTGCCGGCATCAATCATCATGGTATTACCCTGGTTTAATACCCTGACAGCTTCTGCTATCCTCACCGATATCCCGAGGTGCCTCGCCAACCCGTTGCCGGAGCCTACAGGAATTATCCCAAAAACAACAGGCTTTTTTATCAGTGCCGATGCCACCTCATTTACTGTTCCATCCCCACCTACTGCAATTATTTTTTTATAACCGTCAATTACCAGTTGATTTGCCAGCTGCGATGCATGACCTGCCCGCTCAGTAAACCAGAACGTTGCATTGTACCGGTTCAAATCGAGATGCCGGCTTATGGCAGCTACCAGGTTTCTTTTCCTTTTGCTCCCTGATTTCGGATTAATGATGAAGGCAATCTTTTCTCTCGCCATAGTTGACAACTCTCCTTATAACTCAGAATGAGCACAATGGTCGTAAAGATAATACTAAAAAAAACCTTTTGCCGTTTTACTCACATTAACCCTAAATTCTCGGGCAATAATCGTATTTTTACTCCGACTTGGATTCATTGCAAATTCGAAGTTTTTATGAGAAGATATGAACTTTGTTGCTTGTTTTTATTCTTATGGATTACAGGAATAACGGCCCAGTCGGGAGGAGATAACCTGTATGATTTTCTAAACCTGCCCAACTCTGCCCGCCTGACTTCGCTGGGGGGAAATCAGATCAGTATCTTCGATGACGATCTGAATTTCGTCTACCAGAATCCATCGTTACTCAATGGTTCTATGTCGAATCAGTTAAGCCTGAGTTTTGTCGATTACCTGGCCGATATAAAATATGCCTATACCTCTTATGCCCGTACATTTGACAACATTGGCAATTTTGGTTTAGGTATCCATTACATCGATTATGGCAAGTTTGAGTACGCTGATATTTATGGCGTAAAAAAAGGTACTTTTAATAATGTATCGGATTATGCTATCAATGCTTTTTACTCCAGGCCGATATTCGACAGTATACTTCATGTTGGTGGTACCTTAAAAGCCATCGGTTCACAGTATGAAATATATAATGCTTTTGCCCTTGCGCTCGATGCAGGAGTAACTTACTATAATGCCGACAGGCTGTTTTGTGCAGCTTTTGTGGTCAGGAACCTGGGTACCATGGTTAATACTTATTACGACGGCGCTGACAATGAGAAATTGCCATTCGAATTACAGTTGGGTATCACCAAAAAGCTCAAACATGCACCATTCCGTTTCTCAATCCTTGCGCATCATTTAGAAACACCTGATCTGAGTTATCAATCGGAACTGGAGGAAGAAGCACAGACCGACCTGATTACAGGTGAGATTAAACAGGAAAGTAAGTTTAATCAGTTTGCCGACAATTTCATGAAGCATATAAATTTCGGGTTGGAATTCACTCCGGGGAAAGTATTCTATCTTAACATGGGATATAATTATAAACGCCGCGAAGAACTTAAATTAGCTGACAAGCCAGGAATGGTTGGTTTTTCATGGGGCTGCGGCCTGAAAATTCACATGGTCCATGTTAGTTTCGGAAGAGCGCGTTATCACCTGGCAGGCGTTACAAATCACCTTACCATCAACATTAACCTTAACGAATTCAAACAGAAGTATTAACTTCGGACATTATCGCCTGATTACATGATAAAGCTCCGGAACAAGATCATTATCGCTATTGACGGGTATTCTTCGTGTGGGAAAAGCAGTTTTGCAAAACGTATTGCCAGAGAATTAAATTACCTTTACCTCGACAGTGGAGCCATGTACCGTATGGTTGCTCTTTACGCTTTACAATCCGGTTATGTGAATGAAAATTACCTGCATAAAGAACAATTGCTGAAACAACTCGACCGGATTCATATATCTTTTAAAATTGTACATGGTGAGAATCTGGCATTCCTGAACAACATCAATGTTGAAAAAGAAATTCGTGGCGTTGAAGTATCGTCTGTGGTAAGCCAGATCAGTAAAATCCCCGAGGTACGAAAACGGTTAGTAAAACTGCAACAGGAGTTGGGAAAAGAAAAAGGAATTGTGATGGATGGCAGAGATATTGGTACAGTGGTATTCCCGAAAGCGGAAATTAAGATATTCATGACGGCCGAACCAGCCATAAGGGCTAAGCGAAGATTCGATGAACTCAACATGAAAGGGATACCAGCCAGCATGGAGGAAATTGAAAGAAACATAAACGATCGCGATTACCAGGATATGAATCGCGGTATCAGTCCGCTTACTAAGGCAACAGATGCTGTCTTGCTCGATAATTCATATATGAATTTTGAAGACCAGATGAAATGGTTCCATGAACTATTGCATCGTAAGAAACTGATCGCGGAGGAATGTTAGATGGAAATAATCATAGATCAGAAATCGGGATTTTGTTTCGGAGTCAGGCGCGCTATAGAAATGGCTGAAAAAGAGATTGAGGCAGGCGAAAAGCTGTATTGCCTGGGAGAAATTGTCCATAATGCCGCTGAGGTGGACCGGCTTCGGGAAAAAGGTATCGAATTCATTGACCGGGGAAAATATCTTACTTTATCTGACTGTAAAGTGATGATAAGAGCCCACGGGGAACCTCCCGAAACATACCGGTATGCCCGGGAACATAATATACAGCTGCTGGATGCCACCTGTCCGGTTGTTTTAAGGCTGCAGGAAAAAGTTAAAAGCGTTCAGATGATAAACCCCCAGGCTCAGATCGTAATCTTTGGTAAAAAAGATCATCCCGAGGTGGTCGGATTACGAGGCCAGGTTGAAAATACCACCATCATTGAATCGCCCGATGAAATAAATTCTATCGATTATACCCGGCCTGTTACCTTATTTGCTCAGACCACCAAGGATAAAAACCAGTATGCTGATATTAAAAAGGAAATTCAACAGAGAATGATATCCGCCGGACAGCCCGATGAAAATTTCGTAGCTGTGAATTCCATCTGCGGACAGGTCGCAAATCGTGCTCCCTGGCTCGCAAAGTTCAGTACCACGGTCGATATGTTGATCTTTGTCGGAGGTAAATCAAGTTCGAACAGCAAATCGCTGTTTGCAATATGCAGACAACATAATCCAAATTCTTTTTTCATAACCAGCCCCGATGAAGTTAACGAGCTTCCACTTCCTCAAAACGGACGTGTTGGTATCACAGGAGCAACCTCTACTCCATCGTGGCTGATCAATGAAGTGGCTGAACGGATAAAAAACTAAATTGCCGGCGCAACCCTAACGGTTAGCTATTCATCTGGTTAGAAAAATGTAATCTCAATGAAAAACAGCATCCATCTCTTCTCGAACAGAATAATCAGCTTTTTACTTTGCCTGCTGGGGTTTTCGGCAGCCTGTACCGAGATCGCCTGTGAGTACGGATCTCCTGCTGCTGAATACGGAACGCCTTATGCCACTTTTGTTGCGAAGGGCGCTGTAGTGAACGACGTATCTGAGCAGCCTATTCCCGGTATTCGTGTTATCATGGAATATGACACCTCATACACCGGTGAAAACGGCAATTATGAAGTAAAAACAGATGCCTTTCCTGCCAATCAGTCGTTTTTAATCGAATTTGCTGATGTTGACGGAGAACAAAACGGCAACCTTGAACCAACAGATACAACGGCCACATTTACCCACCCTCAGTTTACAGATGGCGATGGCGACTAGTACAACGGGATGACTGAAAAAACAATTGATATCCGAATGAAACCGAGGTATTGATGGTAACTAAGATCCCCCTGCGAAAGAAAATAGCCCTGGAGCTTTATGCACGTTACAAAAAAAATGAATCCCGTGCTCATGTATTGCGTTATCTATTCTGGGAATGTACTCTCCGGTGCAACCTGAATTGCCGCCATTGCGGAAGCGATTGCAGAGCGAGTTCCTCAGCCCCTGATATGCCGGCCGCCGACTTTCTTCGGGCTGTTAATGAAATAACTCCTTTTGTGGAACCCAACAAGACCCTGGTTGTGTTCACCGGCGGCGAACCCCTGCTCCGAAGGGACCTGGAATCGGTTGGACAGGCATTATACAGCAAGGGTTTCCCCTGGGGAATGGTTACCAACGGAATGTTGCTCGATGAGAAACGCCTTAAGAGTCTTATCAATTCGGGACTACGGTCAATTACGGTCAGCCTCGACGGGTTTGAAGAATCTCATAACTGGCTCAGGGGTAATCCTCTTAGCTTTGGTAAGGCCTACCAAGCAATTTTCCTGCTCACTAATACAGTTAATCTGAAGTGGGATGTAGCAACCTGTGTTCACAGGAAAAATTTACCGGAACTTCCACGCTTACGCGACCTGTTGATTAAGACCGGCGTCAGGGAATGGAGAATTTTTACCATTTTTCCTGTCGGAAGGGCGAAAGAAAACCCCGAATTACAGCTTAACCCCGAGGAGTTCAAGTCGGTATTTGACTTTATTGCCTCCACCCGAAAATCATCGGCCATCAGGCTTAACTATGGCTGCGAAGGGTTCCTCGGCAATTATGAAGGAGAAGTACGCGATAACTTCTTTTTCTGCCGGGCCGGGGTAAATATTGCATCAGTGCTTGTCGACGGTTCAATTTCAGCCTGCCCCGACCTGCGCGATAATTTTATCCAGGGAAATATTTATACCGATAACTTTGCCGATATATGGAACACAAAATTCAACCTTCATCGTAGCCGTAGCTGGGCCAACAAGGGCATCTGTGCCGGTTGCAGGTTCTTCAGGTACTGTGAAGGAAACGGACTACACCTGTATGACGGGGAAACCGGCGAATTGCAGTTTTGTCATCTGAAGCGGATCAGCGAAGGGGAGAAAGCTGGTTAAATTGAATTTCATAATATCGGTTTAGTAAAATTTTAAAGCTATCGATAATTTATTAATGAGATCAACACGGCCTTCGTTGAATTATTAAAAAGGGAATGTTGTTAACTGGTTTGATGCTGTCTATAAAGGGTATTTTGACGTCATTGCTAAAGAGCCTTCCGACAGGCAGAGAACGACTGAAGCCTGTCTTGCAGGCAGGCAGGTAATCTATTGATTATTAACAAAGTAAGATTACTGCGCTTCGCTCGTAATGACGTTTGAGATACCTTTCTAGACAGCCTCATCGCTTGAGTCTTAGAACATTTTAAAATTATACTGACAATACCCGAGGTTTTTCAACTTCTGCGTCACGTGTAGCTTTCTCCAGATCAATGAAAGTCTTTAATGCAACGTTGTATATTAGCTTTTTTTAGAAAAATAAGGTTATATGTTGACTTTCTCATTTTCCTTTTTTATATTGCTTCTGTTAACGGTAGGTTATAAATACCAACCGGTTTGTTTAAATAAATTATTAACCAATAAACCCTTTTTCATTATGAAAACAAGGTTTTTATCCCCCCCCGTTTACAATTTGTAACCGGAATTGTAACAATTATGTTAGTATGTAACCCATTGAATGCCCAGATCAAACTCCTCTCGAACGGCTACATTGGCCTTGGAACAACAGCGCCGACAACCAATGTAGAAATTAAATCACCCAATGTTTTATTCAAGTCATCAACATCTACTTACAATGTTTTACTCCACTATTACAACAATGCATCTTGTATTATCGAACCCTCGGTTAATAATCAGGGATATCTGGGATGTAACTACAGGTGGGGAACGATTAAAGCCTCTACTGTAAATTACCTTTATCTTGTAAATGGATCGGATATCCGTATTAAAGAAAATATTAGAAATTTGGAGAATTCATTGGATAAAGTATTAAAACTGAGAGGAGTTAAGTATGATTATGCAGAAAGTTATCTTCTTGATCCCAATGATACTGAGGGGAGTGCAAGATTGGTTGAAGAAGGAAAGGATCAAATTGGCATGATAGCTCAGGAATTGCTCCCTATTGTACCTGAAGCAGTTAAATATGATTCGGTTCGTGATGAATATGGAATAAATTACGTGAGTTTGATCCCGATTCTTATTGAAGCCATTAAGGAGCAGGATAAGAAAATCAAGGACCTCGATAAAAAAATTAAGGATGTTACTAAACTGGCATTTGCAGCTCCCGGGCAAAGCAAGAGCGCCGAAGAAGAGCTTATTACCACATCCCAACCCTCCAGGCTTGGCAAAAACCGCCCGAATCCTTTCTCCGAGAACACTACCATAGAGTTTTACCTGCCAGCCGAAGTACAGCATGCCATGTTCTATATCTACGATTTGCAGGGCAAGCAACTGAAAAGCATCCGGGTTACCGAAAGGAACGAGGGGAATGTTGTAATACAGGGCGCCCAACTGCAACCCGGCATATACTACTATTCGCTGATAGCCGACGGGCAGGTGGTAGGAACCGAACAGATGATATTGACGGATTGAAAATAAACCCATGTCATGCTATTGAACATTCCTGGCGTAACATAGTGGAGACCAGCCTGCCTGGACGGCAGTCAGGGAATCCAGGAACCTAATAAACAGATTCTGTCAAAGATACCTGGATTATGGCGTTTCATTATATTTTAACCAGAATGTCGATTATGCATATAAAACGACAAACAATCAAAAAATGAAAAACCTGCTCATACTTTTCCTCTTAATCCTTACCAACCTGCTCCCTGCCCAGAACAAGGAGCGCGATCCGAAGTGGCTCATGCCCCTTTACTTCCGCGATGCCAACGGCGACCGCGATACGGTTTACTTTGGGTATGATCCGGAGGCAAGCACTTACGGTGAATCTGATACTATCCTTGGTGAGGAGTGGATACGAATAGATACCTCAAAATTCAATATCTACTTATGGAATTACCCTAGCATACCTGGAGGTGCTTTCCCTTTAATAAACGATACTGTTAAAAAAGTAGATATTCGTAGTGGATATCTTGGCGCATATATAGGTTTTTGTAAAGGGAATCTTCCTATTACTATGAAATGGGTGGACAGCCTGCTTTATTCAGCTTCACTACCATTTCCGGACCTGTCGCCGCGGCCAAGGGCAAGGATCGACCTCACATGCAGTGATTATTCAGGGTATGGGTCATGCAATCCGATCGACGGACCTCCCCTGTCATTAACGGATTACCCGGCCCCTGAAATTCATTTTCCGGTTACAGACAGTATTGTGCTTGGCGGTCCGGGCCCTTATTCTCCTTCAAGTGTAATAATCAATCTTGAACTCACATTGGTACGCCATAATTATGAGTATGTAGGACTAGATAAAGAGGAACACATGTCGTTGGTAGTATATCCAAATCCCTTTACTGACCAGATTACTATCCGAAGTATGAATGGCAATACTGGCACTGTGAGAATTTTAAGTATGACCGGGAGTTGTTTTATCAGCGATACATTATATAAAGGCCAACAGGTAATGGATGTTAGTGAGCTAAGCAGGGGACTATACTTACTAGAGCTAAAAACTAATAAGGATATTCTCATCCAAAAAATTGTTAAAATTGAATAACATGAAAAACCTGCTTATACTTTTCCTCTTATTCGTTACCAACCTGCTTCCGGCCCAAAACAAGGAGCGCGACCCGCAGTGGCTTATGCCCCTGTACTTCCGCGATGTCAACGGCGACCGTGATACGGTTTACTTTGGCTATGACCCGGAGGCAGATATGTATCCGGAAATTGCTGATACCTCTATAGGAGAAAACTGGATGGTAATAGATACATCAAAATTCAATATCTATTTATGGAGCTATCCAAATACTGAAGGAGGAACGTTCTATCTATATACTGATACTGTTAGAAAAGTAGACATACGCAATAACTTCACTGGTGCATATATAGGTTTTTGTAAGGGTAAACTACCTATCAGTATGAAGTGGGTTGACAGTCTGTTATATGCACCCTCATGTCCGTTTCCGGATCTTTCACCCCGCCCCAGAGCAAGGATAGACCTTACATGTGATCAATACGAGTGGGAATACTATTCATGCAATTATCCTGATTCTCCACCTCTGTCATTAACGGATTACCCGGCTCCCGAAATACCCTCACCGGTTACCGACAGCATGGTTTTCAACGGATCGGGGTTGTATCCCCCATCAGATGTAATCGGTAGCCTTACTCTAAGGCTGGTTGCTCATAATAGTGTTTATGTAGAGCTGGAAAACAATAGTAAAAGCTTATTAAGAATTTATCCTGACCCTTTCATCAGTGAATTAACTATTGAAAATCCACTATCTTACAATATGTCCGTAGAAATAGTATCTGTTACAGGAACTTTTCTTTACCGTCAAAAATGTCAGAGTGAAAGGGTGACGCTAAATCTGGAATTATTACATAAGGGTTTGTTTATATTAATAGTACAAACCGATCAGAATGTTTTCATTCAAAAAATATCTAAAATAGAATAATATGTGTAAAACTGTAAATACATTTTTTTTATTTGTCTGGCTTACTGCAATTTTACCATTACATTTATATGGTCAAATATCTTCGCGAAATGGGTTTAATTTAACTAGTTCCGGGACAGTTAGGGTCTTACTGGTTTTTGGTGAAGTAATTAATGATCCTGATTATTTAAAAGAAACTTATACAAGTTGGCCTCCAGGGCAAATGCCAACCGATCCGGGTTATATGTTGGATACCCTATTAAATTCCTCAAATATACACGGGAAGCTTACTAAGTTATTTTATGACGCTTCCTTTGGAGAGTTTACACTCATCGGTGATTATGTTAACAGTCTTATGCAGATTGATTATAATTCATACAGCGGAACCATGGGTGAAATTGTTGGCAACTACTTAAACAGTATACCAGCAGATGATATTACCACAGCACATCAGTATACTTTTAACGGTAGCGATTTTGACAATTGGCAGTATAACGACACGAATGGTGCAGTAAAAACTCCGGGTATGGATAATAAAATCGACCTAATCATTGTACTTTGGCGAGTGAATTCTTTATTCAGGGATGAGTGTAATAGTTGTGGAACTGTTTTTAGCATTTACAATCCGGTAAAAGGAAAAGGAGGGAGTGAATATGGTTCTGTAACGACAGCTTATAGCGGAACCGAATGGGGCGCAATACGACATGAAATCGCCCATTCCCTTTTAGGATCAGATGCCTTTGCCACGGGAGGTCATTGTGGTAATACAGGCCGGACCACTATACCAAAACAAGGTGGTTATAGTATACTTAATTATGCTGTCGGTGCATCAGGTACTTTGTACAATGGTTTCGACCGTTGGAGGCTCGGATGGAAACTCCCGTCCAAACAGTACTATATAAGTGCGCTTGATGCTACTACCAAAACACCAGTAAATACGGATTTAGTATATGTAGCGAGCGCTCCATACCATGATTATATCTTGCGTGATTTCGTCACTACAGGTGATGTAATCCGTATTCAACTTCCATATCTTAAATCAGAGAAACCTAATGTGCGTTATCAATACCTTTGGCTTGAAAATCATCAAATGGTCAGTGAGCTTGATCTAAACAAACGGGATGCAAAAGGTATTTATGCATATATACAAGTCGGATGGGATGATACAACCAACTTTACAAATAATGGAGATAAACAATATTTGACTTTTTTGCACGGAATGGGAAATTATGATTTAACATACAAACCTGATAGTACCATATATTTAAATTCAGATAAGCAAAATCCACTTACAGGTTATAGTATGATCCAAGGTTTGGCTTATAATATTATCGACCCTAATATAATAGACGGGGTCAGTTATTATGATAAAATATTTGCCGACGAAGTTATTAACGCCAAATCTGTTCTTAAAGACGGTATTACCTTACCATCCTCGGATTATGCTTTTCCAACCTGGCCGGGGTGGGGAACAATTCATGATCCCTTCATAGCAGGTCGTAAGATTGGAATTTGTAGTAATCCTGCAACAACACCCATTTTAACATATAAAGTCAACCACTTTAAAGCTGTACCCAATTTAACACCACGTGATTATGATAATGAAAAAATTTATTTGAATGGACTTTCCTTTGAGGTTCTTGAGTGCCGCCCGCCAAACGGCGATATTAAAGTACGTATCCGGTATAACGATTTTGATGTAAATAATGATGTGCGCTGGTGCGGCCCTATCGTGTTGAACGAGCGCGTAGACCTAAAAAATGGTACTATTATACTCGATCAGGGGTTTACACCCACCCGGCCGGTTAACCCAATTATGTTTGGCGAGCAGAAAATATATGCCAGTCCAACAGTATTTACTAACAAACCTTTTGCGGAATTCAACATGTTTGAAGCCACCCAGACAGTAGTAAAGAATAACAGCGCCTTTATTTTGGAGCATCATGGTGCCCTGAATATTAAAGATGATGCTGTTTTCACCGTCAAATCGGGCAGTACGCTGGCTTTACATAATGGTTCAAGCATTTTTATCCAGGGTTCCGGCCGCCTCGAAATAGAAGCCGGAGCATACGTCTGTTTTGAACATGAGGATAGTGTTTTTATAACACTCGAGGATCCGTTGAGCGTGATTAACTTCCGCCCGGGTTATCATGCAGGGGTTAACCCGAATGTGTTAACGGGTTTTAGTTGTTCTACCAATCCGGCAGAAGCAGCGGTTAGCGGAAACGGGGCCATTCATGCCAACTATAACCAAAATATATTTATTCAGAACGAAACAATCAATACCAACCGGTATATCTCAGGCAGTTTTGTGAGTATCGGAAGAGAGGTTACTCCCTATATGCCTGTTGGCGATGTATTGATTACAAGCGGCGATGAAGTAATTGTGGATGTAACAAACGAAATTCTGTTGGATAAAGGTTTTGAAGCGGCACTGGGGTGTACGTTTGAGATGAGGTGAAATATTATTCTCTGTTCATAACGATAGCCTTAGAGGCCGTATCAAAAGGTTCCCGAAGCGTCATTGCCCTGCCTGAACTGCCGTTTCCACCGGCGGTCGAAGCCTCTGGCGGAGAACTCGGCAGGCAGGGCGGCAATCTTATTCCATTAATAACAACTAGATTGCTTCAGTCGTCCCGATGAAGAACTCCGTGGATTTTGGTACAAAATCCTACGGGTTCTATTTCGGGACTCCTTCGCAATGACGCAAACCGATCTTTTTGATACAGCCTCAAACAGGTAATTTATCATGCTGAATGATGGAGTGGGGTGTGCACTGAATTAATAAATTCCGAAAATGGCAGTTCGTTAAAACATACTGTAAATGTTGCCGAATGGAATTATGAAAAATGTACTTTATAGCAAACCTATTCGGTCATGCCAGCCTGGTCAGCAACTGATAGGTTGAAGTTGCGATAATGATGACATAGCGGGTCTTTATTTTTCGGATGAATAAACTTGAAAATTATTAGATTTGACTAGTCGATTGAGCTTTTGCGCAATCCGGATCAATTGAACATACCGTAATGTCCACACCACTGCCAGCATATGCCGATGTTATCCTTCCCCTGGCAGTGCCTCATTGCTATACTTATAAAATTCCCGATTCATTATCAGCTCTTGTGAGAAAAGGTTGCCGTGTTATTGTCATGCTGGGCCAGCGGAAGATATATACCGGTGTAGTGAAGAGCATTCACAATAAACCTCCCGAAGGCTATCAGATCAGCGAGATACAATCGGTACTCGATGCCCAGCCTCTGGTAAATTCAAAACAGATCGGGTTTTGGGAGTGGATAGCCGACTACTACCTTTGCACGCTGGGCGAAGTATACAGGGCAGCCACTCCCTCGGGATTTAAGCTCGAGAGTGAAACGAGAATTTATTCAGTTGAATCGCCTGCTCTTCCTCCTGCGCTCACTCCCCTTGAAGAAAGCCTGATGGATCATATTATGAGATCGCCCGGTATCTCTGTCCAAAAATTAACTGCCCTGTCGGGGAGAAAGAACATCATGCCTTCTGTAAAATCGCTGATTGAAAAAGGGGCCATCATACGCGAAGAAAACCTGCGAAAAGATTATACACCCAAGGTTCGTGATTATATCCTTTTAAGGGATGAGTATTCCGCTCCTTCAAGGCTGAGTGAACTGGCAGATACCCTGGAACGAAAAGCAAAGAAACAGGCCCGGGTTCTTCTTAACTATATCGAATTAAGCGGTTTCGAGGCCGGCGAAGAAATGATCCCTGTTGCAAAAGAAAAAATGTTGAGTAAGCTCGAAGGCGGGCATGCTGCATTAAATGCGCTCATCAAAAAAGGAGTTTTCAGCCTCCGGCAGGAAGAGGTGAGCCGTTTGAGTGTTGCTGCCGATATAACCCGAAAGCCATACCCGTTAAGTACAAGCCAGCTTACTGCCTATCTGAAAATTCTTGATGATTTTAAAACCCACGACGTTGTTCTGTTGCACGGGGTCACTTCCAGCGGTAAAACCGAGATTTATATACACCTGATTGAACATTACCTGAGGCAAAACAGGCAGGTACTCTACCTGCTCCCCGAAATAGCCCTGACCGCCCAGATGATAAACCGTTTACGGAACGTATTCGGAAATAAAGTGGGAGTATACCATTCGAAATTCTCCGATGCCGAGCGGGTTGAGGTGTATGAGAACCTTGCCGGGATACGAAAGGAAGGAAGCCCGGAATACCAGGTTATCCTGGGTGTCCGCTCATCGATATTTTTACCATTTCATGACCTGGGACTGATCATTATCGACGAAGAACATGAGAACAGCTACAAACAATTCGATCCGGCGCCCCGGTATAATGCCCGCGATGCCGCTGTTGTACTGGCTACCATGCACGATGCAAAAGTGGTTATGGGAACCGCGACACCTTCGCTGGAAACTTACATGAATGCCATGAATAAACGGTATGGCCTGGTTGAACTCCACGAGCGGTATCTTGATATCCAACTTCCCGAGATATTCATAATCGATGTCCATGAGGCAAGACGAAGAAAGCAGATGCAATCTCATTTCTCCCCCCAACTGCTGGATGCTATTTCTGAAGCCCTGGCAGCCCATGAACAGGTTATTCTTTTCCAGAACCGGCGGGGTTTCTCACCTTATATCGAATGCCAAGCATGTGGTTGGATTCCGCATTGCAAACACTGCGATGTAAGTCTTACCTATCATAAAAAGACCAACCGGCTGAACTGCCATTACTGTGGATTCAGTATTCCCAATCCGCCCTCATGCAGTTCCTGTGGCGATACCGGTATCCGTACCCGTGGTTTTGGCACTGAAAAGGTAGAAGATGAGATTGCCATTCTTTTCCCCGATGCACGAATCGCACGTATGGACCTCGATACAACGCGAACACGTAAATCGTACGAACGGATCATCGACGATTTTGAGAACAGGAAGGTCGATATCCTTATAGGAACACAAATGGTTTCGAAAGGGCTCGATTTCGATCATGTCAGGGTAGTAGGCATATTGAATGCCGATAATATGCTGAACTTCCCCGATTTCAGGTCGTTCGAACGCAGTTTCCAGCTCATTGCCCAGGTAAGTGGCCGGGCCGGACGGAAAAAAACACGCGGAAAAGTTATCGTACAGACAAGTAACCCGGAGCATACCGTAATGGATCATATAGTCAGAAATGACTTTACAGGTTTCTTCACACAACAACTGAAAGAGCGGCTGGCCTTTAAATATCCCCCTTACTACCGGCTCGTAAGGCTGACTATCCGGCACAGGAAATTACCGGTCGTAAATGAAGCCGCACAGGAACTTGCTAACGACTTACGAAAGTCGCTTGGCGAACGGGTTATCGGCCCGGAATTTCCATTGATCAGCCGACTTTATAGCATGTACCAGAAATGTATCCTCGTTAAGATTGAACGGGATAAGCTATTTTCAGAAAGAAGAAGAATCATGCGCCAGGCAATTGAAAAGATGATGAACTCAGAAAAGTATAAGAGCCTGCAGATTATACCCGACGTTGATCCCTATAACTGATATTGCCAATTCAAAAAAAACGTGCTGACCATGAACAAATGCATAAAAGTACTATTTGGCCTCGGGTTCACTTTCTTCAACCAGCTTAATAATTTCATAAAAAACTTCCTCTTTCATGGCCGCTGTTTTCTTTATGGCAAGCTTCTCAGCCAATGTTGCTCCTCCCAGGTAATATCTCCCTATCCACGGCAAAACAGATAACGATGCATCCAACATACCATATTCGGTATAAACCATGTACATCAATGTAAACAACAATCCATTCAGCATAAAGGAATTGACCGCCTCCTGGTAATAGCTATAACGAAGTTGGCCGCTTCCCGGCAATAACAGGCTCATGTAAAAAGCGGCTCCCGGCTTTCGTTTTTCCCACTTCCTGGCCACTGCGATCAATGAATCGAGGCTATTTTTTTCTTTCCCGGTTTTTACTATAAGTAGAAGATGTTGCCTGCTTTCTTCGAATTTATTCTGCCCCAATAAACTCAAGCCTAACAGTAAATTATACCGAAAATGAAACATGCTGTCGACGGCGTTGTCAATACTGAAAAGCTCAAGTTGTGCCATATCGTAACGGCCAGTCAGAATATAAAGCAATGCTTTATCCATAATAATGACCGCCCTGCTGCTGTCGTTGGTGGCGCTTTGAAATCCATATTCAAACTGCTTTTCGGCATTCGTATACTGGCCCAAATATAGCTGTGCCCTTCCTATCTGAAGGTAACAATCCGACTGTCTGCCCTGATCAAAGAAAGCTACACGCTCATAAAGAGCAATGGCGGCTTCGTATTGTCCGTGACTGAATAAATCATCGGCCATACGATACGATTCCTCTGCTGTTTGGCAATGGCAGGTGAAGAAAAAACAATTAATCGATAGAATCAATGAATATTTGTTCCACATTGTGGTAAAATAATTCTTTTCTTTTAAGATTGTATGTATTTGCAGCCTTTGCCGATCCATAAAGATTACCCAGGTAGAACGATACGGATGCAACACCGTAAAGCCATCCGTAGACGGATTTTATACCTTTCTTTTTAAAACCACGGTAACTTTGCCATGCAGAAAGTCCAACAAATGAAAAAGCGATCAGCCCGTCTTTCCAATAACCTGCATAGACTTTACCCGAGCCGGGAATTATAGCAGACATAGCAACGGCCATTGCAGGTTTTTTCGATCTGAAAGTTTCATACCCGTTCAACGAAAGAAGTATCCGGTTGTTGCGAAGGGATATTTCCGGGCAACTTTTTAAGGTGAGAATAGCCTCATGGGTCTTGCCTGATAAACTAAGTCCCACTCCCTGGTAAAATGTGCGGTCATCACACCCTAATAAACCCGTTGTCTCGACAAGTTGTACTGTTTTTTCATAATCCCCGTTAAGCAGGTTATTATTCAGATATTCGTGCATAACGTTTACCGGCATCAGGCCAACACTACCGTAAAGACTATCAATGTGATCAATTGCAAGGGAATAGTTGCCGATCAGACGGTAACATTTAACAAGCCTGTAGTGATACTGCTCATTCGCAGGCTCCATGAAACATAACCGTTGATATTCAAGAACGGCTGCATGAAAATCGCCGGTATTGTATAAAAAGTCAGCATATTTCACCGTATTTGCAGCAGAAAAGAGATCATCCTCCTGAGCATAACTGAAATTTATAATGAAGAAAAACGGTACTATATATAAGATTCTAATCATGACAGATTATTTCGCCTTTAATATTTCTTACCGGGTCATCCAATAAATGTTTTTCCCGTCTGAAATCATAATTCTCTGAATTTATTCCGTTGCATCGGGTAAATCTGTCAAAGAAATTTAACATGCCCACAATAGTCCCTTGTGCATGAATAGCCTGCAGAGCATATTCCGAACAAGATGGAGTGAAATTACAGGAACTGATATCCTGCGACGAGATAAATCTTTTATAGAAATGGAATGCCTGAACAGTAATAAATTCTATCTCATTCCCGGAAGAGAACTTTTTAAGCTCTTTTTTATTAGGACTCTTATCTGTTCCCTTGCTATATTTCTCTTTTAGTAATGCAATATCATCAAGACATTGTCCATAACCTGAGCTAACGCATAAAATCAGAAAGAGTATGAGAATAATCTGCTTCATTGTCAAAATTATTAATCCTGATATCTTTAAGATATAACCAATTGATCGACTCAGAACCTTCGTTATAAAAAAAGCTGATTATCTGCGTAGGTACTGCCAGCCCTCCAATTACCGAGTAATCTTCAAAAAATTGTTTGAGAACAATATGATCCTGTTTATCCATGCCTACAAGACTATATAGCTGCTTATCATGCTGTGCCAGCATAATCTTGGATATCGATGCTTCCATATCGTCCCTGATGATCCAGGTAGAAATAACAAGGGTATCTTCGGTATGTACCTCCTCCATTTTATAGGGCATTTTATCCAGCCCGTAGTAAGCAAGGTCTCCCCTTAAAAGAATATTATATACCGAGAGCGATACAAAACCAGTACCTGAAATACCTGTTTTCTTACCAGATGCATCTATTGTAAGCATAAATGTATCAGTTGCCAGGACAATATTTTTTTCGGGATGGCTGATCTTATAAAAAATGATACCATTTGAACGATTAAAAAATACTTTCCCCACCTGAAGGCTTAAAGTGCCATCGGATAATTGTTCCTTAACTGAATAAGTGGCCTCTATTCGCAGGAATTTTTGAGCCTGGCATAAAAAGAAATGGGAGCATAATAACAAAATACCTGCTCCCATATAAAACTTTTTGGCTATCTCCACTATATCACAATCATTATAAAGACGGATAAACTGTTGTGAAATAATATATCTCCCATACCAGATAAATAACAGTACCTATAGCAAATGCTCCCCAAACAGACTTTTTCTTCTTATCCAGGGCCGCTAAACGATAACATGTCATATAGTCATTATCGCTCATCATCGAGTAATCTCGGATGCCAAGATTTGAATCCTTTGGTACTTCTTTATTAACAAAATAAATCAATACCAATCCAAACAATGGATTTGTACCAGCTGTACAACAGAATGTCCCCAGTGCTGGGCCGGTTGGTTTATATTGCAACTTAGCATCCATCTTAGCTCTTGAACATTTGTCGGATTGCAGCATAGAGGCAGGAGCTTCATAGATAGAATCTCTGCTTAAAACAAATTCTTCTAACGGAAGATCGTTCTGTAGGAGTTGCGATTCAACACTGCTTAGTTCAGCAAACGTATTCTGCAATTGTTGCTTATCATACGTGAAAATACTGTTCGTTGCGAAGATCAAAATAGAATTTAGAAATGTGACAAAAAAGGTCAAAAGAATTCTTGGGCGTTTCATTTTTTTTACGATTAATATTAAATAAGGAGGATATTGATTCATAAAAGTAAATATTTCTAAAAGAATTCCAAATTACATAATATTTTATTTATACTTGCAGGCTTTGTCAGCTGAAGGCTTGGGTGTTCATAACTCCTGATCATTCTAATGAGAGTAAAACGTGTATCTCAATTTATGCTAATTAGTAAAAAGAATTTTTTCAGACCATTCTGTATTATCGGGCTATTGTTTTCTATTTCAAGTTGCACGAGTATATCGCTTCAGGCCAGGATTAACCAGGAACTGATCGATACTTTCTATCTTCAATTGTATAATTATCGTTTCCTCTCGGCCGATTCAAGTTTGAAGAAGATTCTATTAACAGAACAGGATCAAGGAATAACGGACCTGCTGGAAGTTACCTATCAGTGGTGGTTGATAATCAGTGGCGAGAATGGTGAGACAAGCATTGATCCGCTATTGAAGAAAATCGATAAGGCAATTGTAACAATTGAACATAACCACTCATCAAAACATCTGCCACAGGATAAATTGCTTCAGCTGATCGTGTTGTATTCCTACAAATCACGGATTCATAATATGCAGCATAACCTCATGAGCAGCTTTTCGGCGTATAATGCCAGCCTTGAATATTTTGAGCAACTAAAACCCTGTGAAAAAGTATTGCCCGATATGTACAAGTTTATTGCGGGGATGTATTATTCCCTGGGTGGTTACATGAAAAAGGAGCATCCGGCATTGTTCTTTTTCGGATTCGATGATCGGTTTGCTGACCAGCAAAAAGGCTATGCGCTATTGACAGAAGGTATACATTCGGAAAATCTGCAGGTACAGACAGAAAGTACCTACTTTTTCATGAAATTATATGCTGATGTTGAAAAGAATCATGATGCTGCCTTAAAATATGCAGATAAGCTCATTGAAAAATTCCCTGATAACCTTGTATTCAGGTACAATGCGATACAGTTATTACATTCGAAAGGGGCAAATGAGCAAATGCAACAGGAATTCAACGAACTGAAAACACGTGCCGCCCGGAATATTCAATTATCAGAAAAACAACAATCACATTTCTGCAGGGAATTTGACCGGCTTATAAAGTAAACCATAGGTTCAGAGAATTGATATCACCTTGAAAGGAAAAGGACAAATAGAAGAACAACTTATTCTATATTGTTTTCTATTTTTGTTGATTATGCTGCATTTATGATAATTGTAAAAATCTTACTTCTGGTCATAGCTTATACCCTGGGTGTCGCAACCATCATTACCCAGATAATCTGTTATAAGAAAGACACTGAATATAAGGAAACGCTTTTTTTTACTATTTCATTTTTCCTGCTGATTATATCCATTACGCTTGCAGAATTCAATTTACTAATTGGTTATAATTCAAGCGAAATACATAATGCAGTATTCTACTTCTTTATAATCATACTTACATCAGCCACTCCGATTAATGTACATGCCGAAAGGATTATAAAAACTGCCCGGCTAAGGAACAGGGTATTTGTTATTCTTGCAATCGTGCAGGTTTTACTGTTAATTGCCGGATATTTATTTAGGGTTTGCTGATTTTTTATTTCAAAGTAGTTAAATGTTTGTATTACA
>CAZWIU010000054.1:0-28285 GCA_964634105.1 uncultured Bacteroidales bacterium
TAAATTTAATTTTTGCTAATAATTTATGCTGAGAAAATCAGCAAACCCTAAGTATCTGAATTCAGGGATTTTGATCTTCTTGTCTAAGAGCAGTATATTCCTGGAATTTCTTGATAATCATTTCGACTATTTCCAAAGGAGTCGCTTCATAAAGAAATAAATGACCGAATCCACAGAATGCAATAAAATCCGTTATAGAATCACCGTGCAAACCTGTTATATTCTCTATCAATTCCCGGTTATATTTTTTATCAATCACGATTTGTTCTCTTTTTTGTCGTTCAAGATAAAAGACTTTGCGTTTCGACTTTTCCTCTTTACTGAAGTTATAGTATAAATAGGACAATGGGTGCATCACAGCGAATTCACTCGATTGAATGTTATTTGTGTCTAACAACACAGGGATATCAATAATTTTTGCTTTAGGTAAACCTTCAATTTCCAGGCCTCTATCAGGTTCGATTTCTAAAAACCTGTGCCGGAATACTTCATAGGAATGGGGTAAGTCTACCCGAACTTCTCCCAGATCGTATGATTCAGGGCATAGTTTTATGGTATCAATTCTATTTTGAGTACACTCTTTAATATATATTACCTGCCCGAAATACCCTATACTTTGAATGACTAATGTGTCCCCGATATAAACTAACATTCTGATATGACCTGATGAGTCGGCATACACCCCTTCACGTTGGCTTTCATTATACATATCGGCATATGGGATCGACTTCCCATTTGTGCAATCCGCTACCCGGGCCTGGAAAAGCCATTCTTTGCCTGTTTGCCCGAGGGTTAAACCCGAAAAGAAGAACAGGATAAAAATAAGTTGCAACAGAAGATATCTGGACACGATGCAGGGATCAGAACTGAAAGCAAGTTATGATAAACTTATCTTAATATATTTAAACGACTCTCAAAATGTGTTAAAAGCAATATATTCATGATTCGATAGAGAGAGAAAAGATGTTGAAGAACCCAAAATTTCAATATAAAACAGCATTGTATGAAATGTTATTCTATACTGTTTCTGGTTTTAATACCTTCGTATCCTAAAACATACTATCTGGAACAGGATGAGATATAATGATTGTTGTCAATCATCCTTTAATAGCATGCAGGAAGTGATACAGTTATTTTTAGAGAATACAATTATGCAGGTGATAAGGCGTGTGGTTGTGAAAATCCTGATCCTACCAATCCGGTTTTATCAATTAGCGATTAGTCCATATACTCCTGCCAGTTGCCGGCATATCCCAACATGCTCCAACTATGCCATTGAAGCCTTAAAAGTACACGGTGTGTTTTATGGTTTATATCTTGCATTTCGCCGGATCATTCGTTGTCACCCATGGGGCACACATGGTTACGATCCGGTTCCACCGGCACGCATAAAGCGTAAGTAATCCAGTTGAGTTTTCAACTATTCTGAAGTCCCATAAACTTTCTTAAATCGAAAATGGAAGCATTGTACAGATCGGTTATGATTTGCAAGGGAATATCAAAGATCGGAAGATGTATACCATCAATAATTGTTGAATCGGATGTAGCAATAGTACCCTGTGAGTGTGAAAGGATAGCCTTATCGGCAGAATGAACAAGGTACATTGCGATATCTGAATTATATTTTTTTCTTGCCGATTGAAGAAAATCCAGGTGTAATGAGCTTTTGGTAACCGGTTCATCAAGATAGATCATGATTTGGATATCCCTGAATTTACTCAGATAGTAAATCAACTGTTCGATCGATTCATAGAACAGGGATTCGTTTTTTACTTTACCGAATAATGATCCGGTATCGCGGCAAATAGAATCGGTACTAAGAAAAACAAAATGTCCCAACCGATAATTCAGCAACGTGAATAGCACATTATAACCATCGATCAACAGGGGCGAAATGGGATTTGATACTATACGGCGGGAGCGTAATTCTGACTTTACTGCAGAAGCAACACCACGGTAAAAAAGATTGCGGATTTCTGTTTGTAAACGGTATTTGTCTCCGACCAGCTTCAACGCTTCTTTTTCAGGATAATCACGTTGCAGAAGGTAAAAATAATCCGATATGGCGCTGATTATGCTTTCCTCTTGAAGTAATTCCGGATTCATCAAAGCGGTAATATTACTATATTCAGCAATCCAATGCAATCAGCGAATGGTTCGGTGGCTATGTTGCTTTTGGAACAGTAAATTTGAAAGTACTTCCTTTCCCGAATTCACTTTCACCCCAAATTTTACCTCCGTTTTTTACAATAAATTCTTTGCAGAGAATTAATCCAAGGCCAGTACCCATCTCATCTTTTGTTCCGCGGGTTGAGTAATTGACGTCTATTCGAAATAGTTTCTGAAGATTCTCCGGTTTAATTCCTATTCCGGTATCGGTAATACTCAACTCATAATAATCATCTTTTTGTGCAACCGAAGCTGTTATGTTTCCTCCATCGCGGGTGTATTTAATAGCATTCGAGATAAGATTCCTGATCACCGTATTTATCATATTTTTATCGGCAGTAGCTACCGCTGGTTCTCTGATATCATTAATTAGTTTTATTTTTTTGCTGGCAGCCTGGTTAGATAGTAGGTTAATATTCTGTTCAACCAGTTCATACAGATCAATGGGCTCAACAACCATTTGCAATCTGCCGGTTTGTGAACGTGACCATTCAAGGAGGTTCTCAAGCAAGGAATAACTTTGTTTAGAGGTTTCATGAAGGATGCCAATGAATTCCCTGAGTTTTTCAAGTGAATAATCCGGCAGGTTATCAAGCATGAGTTCAGTAAACCCCATCAATGTATTGAAAGGATTTTTCAGATCGTGAGCAATGATAGAGAAAAACTTGTCTTTCGTTGCATTTAGCTCGTTGAGTTCCCGGGTTCGTTGTTCAACCTTTTTTTCCAGGTTTATATTCAATTCCCGTAACTCTTCATTTTGTAATAGTATGGTTTTCTCCTGCTCATAACTCTTCAATGCTTCTTTTATGGTAAGTATCAGATCGTCTTTTTCCCAGGGTTTGGAAATAAATCTGTACAAATCGGCTTTATTTATAGCATTTCCGACACCTTCAATACTTGCCTGGCCAGTTAAAAGAATTTTTTTTGCAGTTGGTTTTATCTCATGCAGTTTTTCAAGAAGCGCATCGCCTTTCATACCAGGCATAATAAAGTCGGCAATAACAACAGGCACTTCGATACTATCCTTCATAAGCTCCTCAAAAATTTCAATTGCTTCATCGCCGCTTTCAGCTACTTCAACCGAAAACTGACCCTGCAATCCTTGCTGGATCTGTTCTTTTAAAGAATCCAGTACAATAGACTCGTCATCGATACAGAGAATAACACTATTTTTCATTTTGTTTTAATCCTTTTCTGATAATTGAAATTAGCTCATCTTTATTCCAGGGTTTTGGAACCAGCGTAAACAGATCAGCCAGTTCTTTAAGAGTATCCACTGATTCCTGGTTTGCCTGTCCTGTAAGTAGGACTTTAACAACTCTTGGGTATCTAAGATCGACCTGCAGTAAGAACTTATCACCTTTCATCCCCGGCATAAGCCAGTCACATACGATAAATGCAATTTCAATATCTTCATCCTCCAGGTCATCAAGAATTTCCAGCGCTTCTTCAGCACTCTCAGCAGTTTCGTAAAGATAGTCATCACCAAAATGTTTTTGAAGCTGTTCACGAAGGCTTTCAAGAATGATGCTTTCGTCATCGACGCAAATTATGGCTTTTCTATTTACACTCATCCTGCAGGAATTTTTATGATGAAGTTGGCACCTTCCCCTAGTTTACTTTCAACTTCGATCGTCCAATTGTGCTTTTCTATAATTCTCCTGACAATATCGAGGCCTAACCCACTGCCTTCACCCTGTTTTTTGGTTGTAAAAAACGGATCGAAAATTTTATCGATGATATCAGGTTCAATACCATGTCCGGTATCCTTAAAACTTACCCAGATCACATCTTTTTCCAAATGCGCAGTAATGGTAAGTGTACCCTCCAGATGCATAGCCTGAATGGCATTTTGAACAAGGTTAGTCCATACCTGGCTGATTTCATCCTGGTAACATTTTACCAAGGGTAATTTATCATAATTTTTGATCACTTCCACACCCTGTTTCAGTTGATTGTGATAAAGTGTAAGGACAGTTTCGATACTATCGAGAATATCTGTTGAAACCATTTCTCCGACAGTGTCCTTATGGGCATATTTTTTCAAGGCAAAAACAACTTTGGTCGCTTTCTCAACAGCAATATTTATTGTATTTGTATTTTTAAGAAGAGAAACGAAATTCCGGGCTGATTTGACAGTAGCTATAGAATTTGGAATTTTTAATTCGTTCATCAGCTTCTCATCCACTTCATAAATTTCGAGATAGATCAACATATCGGATAAAAGATCCGCATTCTGGATGTTCTGCTCACTTAGCGAAGAGTAAAGTTCACGTTTTAACTGCCGTTTCTCTCGTGTGGATAATTCTGATTTTTTTTGCCGTGCTAATTCAAAAAGATGTGTGAATAAACTTAGATTATCTGCCGACTGCGACCGGAACAAAGCTGGAAGTTCAGAGAGAGCACTATTAAGTGAATCACTCAAGTTTCCGATCGATGCTTTGATGGCACCAAGAGGTGTGTTAATTTCATGTGCAATACCTGCTATCAACTGGCCCAGGGCAGCCATTTTTTCAGACTGGACCAATTGTTCCTGTGTCTGAGTCAGGTTATCAACCAGGGCTTCGAGATTTTCCTTTTGATTAACAAGCTCTTCATTTACAAACCTTATTTCTTCTTCAGCTCTTTTGCGATCACTGATATCACGGGCCACACCGATAGCTACAACCTTATTTTTAATATTAAATGCATGAACACTGATTTCTACATCAATAATATTTCCGTCTTTCGATTCCCAAATCCTTTCAAATTTACTATCACTGGCAGCTAATTCTGCAACTTCTTCGGTATTCTCATTCCAAATATCTGCTGCAATCAGATCAACGGGGGTCATTTCCCTGAGTTCTTCAATGGAATATCCCAGTTTATCAATGGTATATTGATTTGCTTCAATGAACCGTCCAACTTTCTTCTCCTTTTTTTCAAGTTCGTACATAAAGATAAAATCGGATGCAAAGGTGAACAGCATCCTGTATTTTTCTTCCTGTTCCTTAATAATCTCTTCGGCTTTCTGACGTTCCGTTATATCATGCGCCAATCCTTCTATTGATACCAACTGTTGCTGATCATTAAACACAGCTACTTCTGTGACTTCCAATAGTTTAGGTTGACCTTTTGCATCATATATTTCCTTGGTATATTTGGGTTGTGATAACCCGTTTTCGATTTTCCTGGCAAATTCCCTGGCGAGTTCGTTGATCGCATTTTCGGTGTACAATGAATTATGGAGTTCACGATACTTGGTAACTGTAAATCCAAGAATCTCCTTTACTGAAGGACTTACAAAAAGGAGCGTGCCGTTTGGGGCCTTGCTATAGAAGAAGTACTCGTTCTTGAGGTGGTCAATCAGTTTTTCATATTTTTCACGACTTTCGACCAGAGCTTCATAGGCCGATTTCAGCTCGTTATTTTGTGACAGGATTTCACGTTGTGTTTTACGTAATTCGGCATTACGCATCGAAATTTCCGAGGTATGCCGAATCATTCTGATCTCCAAATCGTTGTACACTTTTTTAAGCTGTGAACTCATTTTATTGATCGATCGCGTCAACAGTCCAAGCTCACCCGGGTAATTTTCCGAAATATGTTTATCAAAATCCTTTTCACTGATCGATTCTACAACGCTATTTATTTCCAGAATTTGTTTCTGAAGATCTTTTCGGAATAATGTAGGCAAAATTATCGTTCCAGATAATAAAATTAAGAATGATATAAAAAACAGCAATATCGAAACAGATGATCTTTTTGGATTTGAGAAAACAGTAATAAGTTGAAAATCAGAATGTATTTTTTTTGTTACCCGAAACAGTTTTTGCGAATGATTTTTATCTCTGACCGAGAACGACTTTAGTGAATTTTCAGGATCGGCATTCATGAGTTCATAAAGCAGGGATACTGGTAACTCGGATGATGAAAATATAATAGTATCATTGGTTTTTATGATTGTAAGAATCAACCTGGATTCACCTTTCTGCACACTATCTATGATTTGTTTTACCGGTGGTTGAAGAATACGTAATTCACCAATAATTGTCGAATCATTGCCTGCTCCGGATCGAACCCCAATTAGGTAAGGTTTTTTGGATACATTTTGTAAGGTGAGCGAAAGGTTTCCAGTTTTCAGATCCTTTTGAGATAAACAGGTGTGAATAATAGATTTAAGCTCTTCAGTTGAGAATGCAGGAGATGTTTTATAATCAATTGTAATAGAATCAAAAGGTTTACTGAATTGACATACAAAAATTGAAGAATCAAAGCCTGAGCGCCCGAAACTATGTTCATAAGTATAGGTATTCTCCTGAAGTGGAAATTCACATTGAAATAGATTAATAAGTTCGGAATATACTGATTCATTTAGTTGAGTATAATCGCGCACACGCTCACGATAGGTTAATTCTAAATGTAAATAAAGGCCACAAATAAATAGTATAATGGCTGTTGCGACTGTATAAAGGATTATCTTAGAGAGAGGCCGTATCATTAAAAGCAAATCACGATTAGAAATATATTCCAACCTTACCAAATTAAAATTAGGTATTATTTTTATCACAAAAAAACAGGCATCTCTTAACTTTTCTACATATTAACTCATGTTTAGGGCTTACAAGCAATTAAATACATTAGGGCTCTTAAATAAAAATTAGTATATTTAGATTATGCAGATACTATCACGCATATTATATAGTGTCCTTTTTATATTGCTATGCTTTGTTAATCAGGGTTATTCGCAGACTGAAGAGAGTTGGATGAATGAGGATGGAGGGTTTGAAGATACGCTTTCAACAGATCGGTTATTGACATTGGATGAGATCAACGAATACATAAAATCTCTTCCGCATGGCGATGCTGATAAAATTATCGGAGGATATGTCAGTAGTATATTTTACGAATCAATCGATAGTGCAAAAATTGAAGTAGTGATTGATGGTAAATATACCAGTGTTGCTTATTCCAATAATGGTCTGTTTAGCTATGCATGCACATTGGGGGGCAAGGTACTGGATCTGCATATTTCTCATCCCGATTTCCATCCTTTTGACACGACAATACTTTTAAATAGCACAACATTCCACGTGATGCATATTGTGCTTGAGCCGAAGTTCAAAATCCTTTTACGGGGTAGAGTATTTGCCGGTAATATGCCTCTCGAAGGAGTTGATGTTGAAATTAAACATGCCGGAGTATCCAATAAATTTAAAACCCTGGGTTGTTATTACGATAGCGAGAATTATTGGAATTGTTTATACGATGGGATGTTTAAAGCGGATCTGACAACTGATAATCCTGATGACAGTATTTTATTACTTCTTCACAAAGAAGGAATGAAACCTTTACGCTACGGGTTGGTATTTAATGAATATACAGGAGAAGTAATGCAATTAAAGATGAAGTATGAAGGGGTTCTGCCCATGATACCATTGAATAACCTGAGCCTGAAATTAGGATTCCCGTTTACCTCCATTGAATCAGACTGGTTTGTGAGTCTTTCGTACTATCGGTCCATAAATACCCACATACTTCGCCGGTTGGCGCTTGGTGTCGAGGGGAACATGTATATCTCAAATATAGCAGTTACACATACCACATTTCCCGGATTGGAACCTTCTTCTGCTGATAGTTCATATATAATTGGCTTTATTGGTCCATCAGCATTAATTTGGATAATTCCACCAGAGATTAGATATTTTTCAACTTATGCAGGGATTACAATAGCAAAAGGCATAAATAGCACTGCATTTGCATATCAGCCATTTATAGGTACCCGCATGTTTCTGGATATGAATAAAGCAATAAGTGTTGAAGTAAGGTATACAGAATTTGATCAGGAGATTGTGCATTATATATTTAATCCGTATGGCAATGCATATCGTTATACGGAAAAGGAACGTTTAGTGAAATTACATGCAAATATTGGTGTTCAGATAACTTTTTAATGTATGAAACGAATCTATCCGATATTGCTTAGCATACTTCTGATTATAATTTGCTGGAGGTGTTCAAATATAGAGGATACTACAAACAACGAAGACCTGGTTTTTTCCGATGTCTTTGAGATTTCAATACCTCCGTATCAGTATGAAAATGATGGTATTATATACCAAGTTACCGGGGACACAGGGTACTATTATTCTCTTGTAGATACATTGAATAGTGAGCCATCGTTTCGCTGGGATTCCCTCGACATTTCATTAGTTACCGTGGCCATCTTTAATCAGCCTATTAATGTATATAAGGGAGCTATTGTTAATACAGGAAATCTTATATGGCAATGGCATTCAGGAATGGAATCGGGGAAAGAAGGGAATATACAATATTCTGATGGAAGAAACGTTCTTTATAATGATGAAGCTTCAATTGATTACTTTCATCCGGCCAGACCTCTTGATGAAGGACATTATTTCTGGGCTGTATGGGGTTGGAACAGATCAGGGGTGAAAGTATGGTATTCAAGCAGGCAGTTGGAGTTTTATGTAACAGATTAGTTCATTAACATGATTTTTAGCATAAATAGTGGAAACCAGTTTGGTGTATTCGCGAACAATTGATATCTTTGTAGCCACTTTAAATCCAAAACGTTGAAAACATTTAAACAGAGGCACAACCTCAAGACCGAAAAAAAGAATAGGATTATCATTGAGGAAGTTAATCCAAATGAGTTAGCCGAACTTTGGAAGAAGCTTAGCGATCTTAATAAAGCTTTCTAATCCATTTATAATACTACTATACTATCCTATCGCGGGCAATTCATGCCCTATGCCTATATTGCTGACATTCAGCAAATTACCTTATTTATTTTTGCCTGATAAAGATTAATCTAACACAGGTTTCTTTTAATCAAAGAACCCATTCTATTAATGTAATTAATTTCAAAATAAGTAGTCTTTTAACGTATACAAAGTTAAAAGTATACCATCATGAAGATTGAAGCAGTAGATAGGGCAGGTATGAATATGACGGGAGGTACAGGGGTTACTTTTCTTCGCAATACTATTAATATTTTACTTACAGTTGTCCGGTATGCATTTCTGTTAGTCATGCTGTTCTTATTAGCCAGTCATGAGAATGCTAATCCTAAATTGGGTACTACGAGCATCGAATTCTATACTGCTGAATTCAGGTCGGCGTATATAAGTGATATTAACAAGAATTTACCTGATGAGATAAACAAGAATACCGAATGGTCACTCGTGCATAAATTTTATTACGACAGGCAATACATGCCTGCTTGGACGACCAATTTCGAAGTGAAGACTACCTTTATCGAGTTAGTCGAATTGATTAAAAATGCATACCATTATGGGCTGATACCCTCATTCTATCATTACGATGAGTTGATTAACCTGGAAAGACAATTAACAGAACCGATGGGTGATGATCAGAAGATGAACATCAGGGTACAACTTGAAAAAAATGCCAGCTGGGCTGCATTGCATCTGATGAATCACCTGGCTGTTGGTATTAACCAGGCCGATACTTCAACCTCATATATTGAATTCTTTAATAGTTTGCCATGGTATCTTTCCCTGCAACTTGAAAACAATACCCTCGGGGAAGGCATTCTTGGCATGCAACCAAAAAACAAGCAATATATAAAATTACAACGTGCTGCCTCAAGATATATAAGCAAAGCTTCAGCTGACACAGCAAAGTATTCAGTTGAAGAACTTGCAGGTAACTTTAATCTTGTTAAGGAAAGGTTAATCAGGCAGGGATACCTCGACGAGAGTTTTGTCAACGATACAAATGCCATACAATCAGCAATAAGAAATTACCAGAGAGCCCATTGTCTTGAAATTACAGGCATAACCGACAATAGTACCCTCGAGGCACTTACGTCTGATGTGAGAAAAGAATTTTATAAAATTGCGCTTAATCTCGACCGACTTAGAAAAGACGAACTTAACAATGAAAATTCAATTCTTGTTAATATACCCGAATTCAAATTGTATTATTACGATAGTAAAGGATCTGGTAAGACATTTAATGTAATAGTGGGTAAGGAAAATACTCCCACTCCCATAGTAACAAGTCAGATTGAATGGATCATTGCTAATCCATACTGGACTGTTCCGCAAAGTATTACAAAAAATGAGATCCTTCCAATTATTAAGAAAGATTCGACATACCTGGAAAGAAACGGTTTTAAAGTAGTAGATAAAGACTGTAAGCCTATTGATGCTTCAAACTTTGATTGGAATACAATGAATCCCGAAGAATTCACCTATTGGTTTAGGCAGGACAACGATAATAATGCACTTGGGGTGATTAAATTTGTATTTCCCAACCCACACTCAGTTTATTTACACGATACCCAGTCTAAGAAGCTTTTCGAAAAACGAATAAGAACATTTTCGCATGGTTGCATAAGGGTACAGAATCCTGAGGAGTTAGCTCAACTGGTAGTTTCAGAATACAGTAAATCATCGGGTCGTATTGATATAAAAAAGGTTATTGATAGGAAGAAACATCGAGAGATTAGAATCGACCGAACGCTGCCGATATATATCCGATACTATTCATGTACTGCCGACAGTTTGGGGAATATTTTCTTCCATCCTGATGTTTATTCGATGGATGAACAGGCAATCAATGAATTATTTGGGAAATCTGGCTGGAACTGATCAGTTTTGAAGTTGTCAGGTAAGTCTTATCCTCGGAGTAAATAAATACACACGATTCTCCTTTGATCAGGTCTATAATTTTTTGATTCTGTTCAACAGGAAGCGCAGGACATCCGAAACTTCTTCCCAACCGGCCTGCTTTCTGAATATAGTCTGAACTAACATATGCAGCTCCATGAAAAACGATGGAGCGTTTTTTTGCATTACTATTAATTCCATCTTCCACCCCTTCGATCGTTAATGAGTAACCATGTTTTCCATTATAGGTTTGGCCGGTAATAAAAAATCCCAGGCAACTCATATGCGATTGAGGTGTATCTGAAAATGATACGGCATAAAGCTCCCCTGAGGCTCTTCCATGTGCAACAAGCGATTTTTCCAGAATATTACAATTCTTAACATCAATAATCCATAGCCGTTCTTTGTCTGATGGCAGGCTATAGTCAATTACAGTTAACACGGAATCATTTTCTAAAAGTTGACTATCTCGCAATTTCTGATAACCCTGATAAGCAAGTTGAAAGGCATCCAACGATAATTGATCAGGTTTCAGCTTATAATAGATCATATAAGCTTCATAGTTAAGGGTTGATTCATTACCGGGCGTGGTAACTTTATTTATTCCGTCACTAAAGCGAACGGATGGAAGCAGATTTATTACGATCAGGCATAAGGGCAGGAGCATGAATCAGATCAAATGGTATAAAACAAAACTAATAGTTGCCAAATACTTTATAATTGAGTTTATTAACAAGTTATTAACAGTTTATTCACTGCGATAGAGTGTATCAGAGAATGCGGTAGGCGCCCATATTTTAATATTACGCAAGCAACTGTTTGTCTCATGTGTCCCAAAACCAACAAATCCCATCACCAGTTCGCGGTCTGTGAATGATATACTATTCTTCGTATCACCATTCATTGTAATATTCATATCACGATTTAATATGTTGCGCTGAATCCTTACCCTGTTCCAGTCGGAATTTATCCTGACTGGTGTTCTTTCTTTTCTTATAATATTTCCGTTTTTTACCACAAGAAATGAAATAGAATCGGAAGAAAATATGGTTGCATAGTATGTTTTGTCCGATTTCACCGGACCTAGAAAATAGAAACCCGATGTACCGATTCGTGAAACGGATTGAATCCTATATTCAAACTCCAGAATGAATTCCCCGAATATTTTATCTGCTATTATCCCTCGGCAGGCCGGAGGAAGGGTAAATTTAACTGAATCTCCGGGCGAGTAATTCAATATTGCATAGGATTTATCCTTATTGATAGCAACCCCCTGAGAAGGCTTGATGATCAGTGTTTTTAGAAAATCAGGGCTGTTTGCTTTTTGTGAATAGTATTCTATATAACCAACAGGTAGTTCCTGACATCCGATATGATTTATAATTGGAGGTAAGAACGTCAATGATATAATAAGAAAGATAACGATTGATGAATTATGTAAACGAAATTCTGAAAACTGCATAAAAATTATGTTTTCTTAATAGTTAGGATATACATCTGATTTTATATATATGAATTTTGTTAAAGATAGTATTTATCGGGGATCCCTAACTTCTTTTACTACAGTTACCCTCATTACCATTTTAACTCTTTGAGCCTTTCAATTGCCTTAAGTACATTCTCATAAGTAGCAAAAGAAGAAAAACGGAAATACCCCTCACCGGAAGGTCCAAATCCTGATCCCGGGGTGCCCACTACATGTACTTCATGCAATAGTTTGTCAAAGAGATCCCACGATTTGATCCCTCTTCCTGAATTTACCCAGACGTAAGGAGCGTTTTGACCACCATACACCTGGAAGCCAAGATCTTTTAAATTCTCCCGCAATATGCGGGCATTATTCATATAATAGTTGATAGTCGCTTTTACTTCTTGTTTTCCTGTAGCTGTAAATATTGCTGCAGCGGCTTTTTGAACAGGATACGATACCCCGTTGAATTTAGTAGTATGTCTTCTGAACCAGAGAGCATGAACAGACTTTTTCGTACCATCGGATGTATACCCCATCAGATTCTTTGGGATAATCGTGTAGGCGCAACGTGTACCTGTAAATCCTGCTGTTTTTGAAAGACTTCTGAATTCAATGGCTACTTCTTTTGCGCCTTCAATTTCATAAATTGTATGTGGAATTTCCGGATCATGGATATATGCTTCATAAGCAGCATCAAACAGGATGATACTTTTATTTTCTAATGCATAATCGACCCATTTTTTTAATTCTGCTTTACTGGCTGTTGTTCCGGTGGGATTATTCGGATAACAAAGGAAAATCAGATCAATTTTTTGTGTTGGAATTTCAGGTATAAATCTATTTTCAGCGGTACAGGGCATATATACTAATCTATCGTAATAGCCATTCTCCTGGTATTTTCCTGTACGACCTCCCATAACGCTTGAATCAACATAAACCGGGTAGACAGGATCCTGGATGGCGATTGTGTTGTCCTGGCCAAATATTTCAAGTATATTTCCTGTATCACACTTCGATCCGTCCGAAATAAAAATTTCATCGGAATGTATATCAGCACCCCGGATCTGATATTCATTAACAGCTATTGCTTCGCGCAAAAATTCATATCCCTGTTCTGGCCCATAGCCCTTGAACGTATCGGATTTCGACATCTCCTCGACTCCCTCATGAAATGCACGGATGACAGATGGTGCCAAAGGTTGTGTAACATCGCCAATGCCCATTTTAATGATGTCGGCATGAGGATTTTCTTTTTGAAATTCGCGCACACGCCGTCCAATTTCCGGGAACAAATATCCTGCCTGCAGCTTTAAATAGTTTTCGTTTATGTGAGCCATTTTTATATTTTTGCCGCAAATATATTGAACATATCACTCTCATTAAAACAATGCAGTATATTTATTCAAAAGTAAGCAACGAAAAAAAATTCTTCGGGAATACCAATCCTATTGATCTGTCAGAGAAATACGGGACACCTCTTTATGTTTATAACGAAGAGCTGCTTCGGAAACGATGTCATGACCTGAAAACACTTATTTCCTATCCGAAATTCACGGTTAACTATTCCCCCAAGGCTAACAGCAATCTTGAGTTGATCAGGATAGTCAGGGATGAAGGGCTGAAAGTTGATGCCATGTCGCCGGGCGAGATATACATTAATCTTCTTGCAGGATATAAACCTGAAGAGATTTTTTATATAAGCAACAATGTAAGCGAGGAGGAAATGCTTTATGCAATTCATGCAGGAGTGAACATTTCTGTCGATTCTGTCTCGCAGCTCGAAATGTATGGAAAACTTAATCCTGGGAGCAGGATAGCCTTCAGATTGAATCCCGGAATTGGTGCAGGGCATCATGAAAAAGTCAAAACGGCAGGGAAGAAGACTAAATTCGGGATTGAAATGAATAGTATTCCCGAAGTGAAACGTTTACTTGAAGAATACAATCTTAAACTGATCGGAATTAACCAGCATATAGGTTCCCTGTTCATGGATGGAGAAGCATACCTGAAAAGTACAGAGAATATATTATCGGTAGCCCGACAATTCGAAGATCTCGAATTCATTGATTTAGGCGGAGGATTTGGTATCCCTTATAAGAAGCAGGAAAACCAACCCCGTCTCGATCTGAAAGAACTGGGTATTAAGTTGACTGACATTATCAATACCTGGGTAAAAGAATATGGGAAGAACATTGAATTCAAGATTGAACCGGGCAGGTACATTGTTGCCGAATCAAGTATCCTGCTTGGGAAAGTGAACGCTGTAAAAACAAATTATACTATTAAGTATATCGGAACCGATTTAGGTTTCAACGTACTTATACGACCTGCGATGTATGATTCGCACCACGATGTTGAAATTTACCGGAAGAACGGAACTCCTTCATTAAAAGAAGAAACTGTCCGGATTGTCGGCAATATTTGTGAAACAGGAGATATTATTGCCAAGGACAGAACATTGCCGGAGATCTTTGAGAAGGATATTTTGGGTATTCTCGACAGCGGAGCCTATGGCTATTCCATGAGTTCAAACTATAATAACCGTCTTCGTCCGGCAGAAGTACTTATCGATCTTGAGGGTAACCATCGCCTTATTCGGAGAAGGGATACCCTGGAAGATCTGGTAAGGAATTTTATCCACCAAAACGCCAAATAATGGAACGTAACAGTTTTGTGAAAATGCATGGATTGGGCAATGAATATATTGTCCTCGACAGCTCAGCAATAGATTTTAAATTAACAACACAAGCCATAAAGCGGTTATGTAATATTCACTTCGGCATAGGCTCCGACGGGATAGTCATGAAAGTCCCTTCAGAAAAAGCAGATGTTGGATTCAGGGTGTTCAATCCCGATGGATCCGAAGCAGAGAAAAGTGGTAACGGGCTTCGTATTTTTTGTAAATATCTGTATGATTATGGATTTGTAAAAGCAAAACGTTTTTCAGTTGAAACCCTTACCGATATAGTACATGCAGGTATTATTAAAGAGATAAAAGGTAAAGCGACCATGATACAGGTAGATATTGGCAAAGCCATTTTTTCCTCGCGTGAAATACCTGTTCACTCTGACTTGCCAGAATTCATCGGGCAAAAAATCATGGCAGGTGACAAAGAATTTGAAGTTAATTGTGTCTCGGTCGGGAATCCGCATTGTGTTATCGTCAAGCAGGATCTTGATGAAGCAGAAATCAGAAAATACGGGCCAATGATTGAGAACCATCCCATATTCCCGAATCGTATTAATGTTCAGTTTGCAAAAGTCCTATCCGATCGCGATGCGCAAATCCTTATCTGGGAGAGGGGGGCAGGTTTCACATTGGCATCAGGAAGTTCCTCCTGTGCTGCATCCAGCATTCTTGTGAAAAAGGGGTTGATAAAAAGAGATTTGACAATGCACATGCTGGGCGGTACGCTGAAAATACAGATCGACAATGACTGGAATATACGCATGACAGGAGAGGTCAGGGAAATAGCGCAAGGAATTTTAAGCAGCGAATTATTAAATGATTTGGATAAGCCGTTTGAAGTTTAGACACCAGATCACAATATTTAGACCTCAATTATAAAACAACCTACAATATCCAACATTCAAATTAGTTCTATTAATAAAATCCCGATGAACGAAAAATTATCCAATTAATGTTCGTGAATTGATGATTGTGAATTCGGATTTAGAACCTGTTTAAATTTTGACAGAATGATTAACATAATGAAAGACTATATGACACACCCCCTCTTGTCCCCCCCCTCGCTTTTGTCCCCATTTTTCGGGACTTCAGCGAAGCAAAGTCTAAAAATAGAGGGGGATGACTCCAGATTGAAAGCATCATAAAAATCGAAATGGATTAGTTCATCCACTTCTGAAAAAGTCTCCTCTTGAGAGGACCTGCCTGCCGGCTAGGCAGGGATTTAGAGGTGTGTATAATAAAAAATATCGAAATTTAAACAGGTTCTTATTTGTGTTTTGGTTCTGGTGATTTGGGAATATATTCTTTTTACTTCGATCTTTACTGTAAGAATGATTGTATAATGCATATCGGATTTGATGCAAAACGAGCCTTCTATAACCGAAGCGGCCTGGGAAATTATAGTCGCGATACGATTCGTTCATTATATCAGTTCTTTCCGGATAATGAATATTTTCTTTATACACCTTCTCTAAAAAGATCGATTTCCTTTATTCAGGAAAATAGCAAAATCCATATTCAAATACCTGATTTTACTTTTGGAAAAATCGGGCAGGTATACTGGAGATCGTTTCAACTGAATAAGCGACTTAAAAAGGATAAGATTGATATATATCATGGTCTGAGTAATGAAATACCATACTCCATACAGAAAAGAAAGACAAAAACAGTAATCACGATCCATGATCTGATTTTTTTACGTCATCCTGAGTGGTATAAACCAATCGACAGAACAATCTATAAGCATAAATTCAGCTATGGCAGTCGGGCTGCAGACAGGATAATAACAGTCAGCCGGCAGACCAGGGAAGATATCATTCATTATTTCGGTATAGACCAACAAAAGATCGATGTGGTATACCAAAGCTGCAACGATGCATTTAAAACGCTTCTCAGTCAGGAGCAAAAACTTGAAGTGAGCAGGAAATGGATGCTGCCGGGTGAGTATATCCTGTATGTTGGTACTGTGGAAGAAAGAAAGAACCTGTTAAGTTTAGTCAGGGCTTTGCACCAGAAAAATATACATTTTCCCCTGGTTGTTGTTGGCAGGCATACCCACTATATAAAAAAGATTAAAGAATATATCAGGAAACATTCCATTCAGCATATTTACTTTTTAAAAGAAGTTCCTGTTACAGATTTGCCCGGGATATACCAAATGGCGACTCTTTTTGTCTATCCTTCATATTATGAGGGATTCGGAATACCCATATTGGAAGCGCTCTATTCACGGGTTCCTGTTATCACTTCAAAAGAAGGATGTTTTATTGAAGTAGGTGGTGAAAACTCACAATATATCGACCCGCTCAATACGAATGAACTTGGAGAAACATTGATGCGTTTATTGAATGATTCTTCTCTCCGGGAAAGCATGAAGATCTCGGGATACCAACATGCACAGGAATTTTCATTTGAAAAGAGCTCGAAACAGTTAATGAATATCTATAATATGCTGTTAAATGAATGAGGATCTTAGGCAGGCTATAAAAGTTCTTACTGCAGGAGGACTTATACTATACCCAACCGACACTATTTGGGGCATTGGATGCGATGCCACCAATGTTGAAGCGGTCAGGAAAATATACCGTCTAAAACAACGGGAAGATTCAAAGGCCATGATTATTCTTCTTGACAGTGAAAATAGATTGCCTCACTATGTAAGAGAAATCCCTGAGATCGCATGGCAATTGATTGATGTAAGCGACAAGCCATTAACAATTATATATCCGGGAGCGAAGAACCTGGCTTCAAATCTAATAGCAGAAAATGGCAGTGTTGGAATCCGGATTGTAAAAGATGACTTTTGCAGAAGTCTCATCATGCAATTCAAACGCCCCATTGTATCTACGTCGGCAAATATCAGCGGGAAGCCTGCACCAGCATTGTATGATGAAATTTCTGCTGAAATAAAAGACGGAGTCGACTACAAAGTCAAATGGAGACAGGAAGAATTGTCCCCCGGAAAACCTTCATCAATTATTGAGCTTGGTATTGGAGGAGAATTCAAGATATTACGAAGATAGTAACAGGCGATTGTGTGAAATCGGTATCAATTTGATAATTTACTTGATAAGCCCCTGTTGTCTCATTTTCTCGATAATCTCATCAACAGACTTACTTGAATTTGGCAGAATATCAGGCGGACACACACCCACTTTCTCAGCTACCTGAAAACGCCTGCATTTTTTTCTGCCTTCCTCGCCTGCTTCGCAGTAAAGCTTTTTATAGGTTTCTGTAAACTCAGTACCTTTCAGAATACCACTAAAAATAGGGCACTTTGGTGTTTTTGGGCACACATTTGTTTCCATATATTTCTATTAAGTATTAGCAATTTACGATAAAACAGATAAAAAGATTCATGATAGAAATATATTTTTTTTTTGAACTTTCCAATTCGAAAGCCAGTGGACTTCTGATTACTCCGAAAACGTTTGCATTATTATAATCCAGGCTTCAGGGAGGTTAAAAAAGAGCTATTTATAAGCGATTTTCAGGCAACTTACCTTTTTAGGCTTATTTTTAATCATAAAAAACTATCTGTGAATCCAATAATCCAATCATATTATCATTGTTATTAATATCTAAGTCGATCCGATTTCTTTTTTTTAAGCAAAATAGCCATTTTTCCGCAAACGTTTTAGATAGGCCATTCAGGCCGATTCCAGCGGTTTAAGTGTGTTTAAGGCAATTATAATTTCAGCGTTGCGCACACAACTATTTATAAATTTGATATATAATCATTTTTTTCACTAACCCTGACCTATCATGATTAAAAAGCCTCACCTTTCATTCTGGCAAATCTGGAATCTTAGTTTTGGATTTCTGGGCGTACAGTTTGGTTTCGCATTACAAAATGCCAACGCAAGCAGAATCTTAACAAGTTTAGGAGCTCATCCCGATCATCTTTCTTTCTTCTGGCTGGTTGCCCCGACCATGGGACTGTTGGTTCAACCAATCGTTGGTGCCGCATCGGATAAAACCTGGACAAGACTTGGAAGACGTTCTCCCTATATTTTATTAGGAGCTATCATCTCGATGCTGGCCATGTTCTTCATGCCAAATGCACCTTTTGTAATCAAAGCAGGGGGGATTGGGGCATTGGTTTTTGGAATTGTTATGCTTGCATTAATGGATGGATCGTTTAATGTTACATTCCAGCCATTCAGGGCATTGGTAGCTGATATGACCCCAGAAGAACAGCGTAACCTGGGTTACTCAATTCAGAGTTTTTTAATAAATGTAGGGGCTGTTATTGGTTCTGCATTACCCTTTATACTGACCGCAGCAGGTGTATCAAATGATACCGAAGCAGGTAAAGTTGCCCCATCCGTAATTTGGTCATTTTATATTGGTGGATCATTACTTTTATTGAGTGTGTTGGTCACTGTGATAAGAACCAAAGAATACCCTCCAAAGGAATTTGAAGAGTACAATGCAATTACAGCAAAAGATAAAGAATCGAAAGAAAGCTTCTGGAAACTTTTATTCAATATACCGAAAACCATGCAGCAGTTGGCTATCGTGCAGTTGTTCTCGTGGTTTGCTTTGTATTTAATGTGGGTTTATTCAACAACGGCCGTTTCGCAGCATTATTTTGGTGTGCCGGTTACTTTTAATGCAGAAACCGAAACCAATCCCGGCATCCGTCATGCATTTGATGAAGCCGGCAACTGGGTTGGGATGTGTTTTGCCATGTATAGCCTGGTAGCTGCCCTTTTCTCCATGATCATGCCCTTTCTTATAAAAATATCGTCCAGAAAGGTGGTCTATTCATCAGCATTATTCTTGGGCGGATTGGGATACATATCGACATATTTTTTCAATAATCATTACTGGTTATTGGTATCGATGGTGGGTGTAGGTATAGCCTGGGCGGCAATCTTAGCTATGCCGTATGCAATTCTTTCTGGCTCACTGCCTGCAAAAAGAATGGGTATATATATGGGACTCTTTAACCTGACTGTAGTAATTCCACAGATCCTTAGCGGTTTATTTGGCGGGCCTATATTACGAACTTTTTTTGGAGGTTCAGGAATATATATTCTGATCATCGCCGGTGTTTCTATGATACTGGGAGGTATTGCAGTATTTAATGTAAAGGACAAACCAATAGATAATTAAAAAACAATATACAGTGATCCGCAAACCATAGTTATGAATATTAAGGCTTGCATATTTGATCTCGACGGGGTTATTGTTGATACGGCCAAGTATCATTACCTGGCATGGCGAAGGCTCGCCCGCGAGATGGGTTTTGATTTTTCACCCGAACATAATGAGCGTTTGAAAGGGGTAAGCCGTATGCGGTCACTTGAGATCCTTCTCGAAATTGGTGGTATATCGCTTACTGAGGCTGAAATGATCAATTCGGCCAACCGGAAAAATGCATGGTATGTCGATTATATTTCAACACTTACACCTCAGGATATTTTGCCAGGAGCGAAAAACTTTCTTTCGGATGTTAAGCAACATGGTATTAAAATAGCGATCGGTTCGGCCAGTAAAAATGCCGGATTGATCCTTAAGCGGGTTCAGCTTGAAGATATATTCGATGCTGTTATTGATGGCAATAAAGTAACCAGGGCAAAACCCGATCCACAAATCTTTTTATTGGCTGCCGAAGAATTAAAAACGGAACCTGAAACATGCCTTGTATTTGAAGATGCCCAGGCTGGTATTGAAGCTGCCCTGAATGGAGGGATGAAGTGTGTTGGGGTAGGTGATCCAGCAATTTTACAGCACGCGGATATGGTTATCAGGGGCTTTGAAAAATTAAACTGGGAAAAGGTATACAACGGGATAAACATTGATTAATGTGAAAAAATTAATTAACTTATGAATCAATACCTGAAGATAGATCCATGGTGTATTGTTGAGGAAGGGTTTAGGAAAGAAAACCATAAATCGTCGGAGAGTATTTTTAGTTTGGGGAATGGCCGTTTTGGCCAGCGTGCCAATTTCGAGGAACATTACAGCGGAGAATCCTTGCTGGGTAACTACATTGCCGGCGTTTATTATCCTGATAAAACCCGCGTTGGATGGTGGAAAAATGGGTATCCTGAATATTTTGCGAAAGTATTGAATGCGCCGAACTGGCTAGGGATAAATATCCGGATAGATGAGGAAGAAGTTGACCTGGGGAAATGTAAAGTACTGTCATTTATTCGCAAGCTGAATATGAAAGAAGGGACGCTATATAGGGAATATCATGTTGCTCTTTCCAAGGGAAAGGAAGTAAAAGCATCCGTCACACGATTCCTAAGCATGCATAATCCTGAGATTGGAGCCATTCGATATGAGTTAACGCCTGTTAATTTTTCAGGAGAGATCACAATTACCTCCTATCTCGATGCGGGTATTAAAAATGCGGATGCAAATTACGATGAGTATTTCTGGGATGTAATATTAAAGGATATTTCAGGTGACAGGGGATACATTGTTTCCCGCACCCGAAAAACAGAATTTGAAGTCTGCGTGGGGATCGCCACCTCAATTACAACATATGATGGGAAGTCTGTCGCAGTCTTTAGAAACAATGAAAATGAAAAATACATCGCTTCGGTTTTTAAGGTGGATGCCTGTAAAAATAAAAGCATGAGGATACTGAAATATGCATCCGTACTCTCCTCTCTCTATCATGAAAAAAAGCAAATAAGAAAAGACGCTGAAACTGTTTTAGCCGCTGCTGTAAACAAAGGATTCGACGCATTACTTGATGACCATAAAAAAAGTTGGGAAGAAAAATGGGACCACAGCGATATAATTATTGAAGGTGATCATGCGGCGCAACAGGGAATACGCTTCAATATATTCCAGCTCAATCAGACCTATACCGGCGAAGATGAAAGGTTAAATATAGGGCCAAAGGGCTTTACCGGTGAAAAATATGGCGGCAGCACATACTGGGATACGGAGGCTTATTGTCTGCCATTTTTCCTTTGTACGGCGCCACAACATGTGGCTAAAAATCTTCTGCTCTATCGCTATAAACAGTTACCAAAAGCGATCGAGAATGGTGAAAAATTGGGATTCACCGGCGGAGCTGCACTCTATCCGATGGTTACTATGAATGGCGAGGAATGCCACAACGAGTGGGAGATTACTTTTGAAGAAATACATCGGAATGGGGCTATCGCTCATGCTATATACAATTATGTTAAACACACCGGCGATAAGCAATATCTGATCGAATATGGATTAGAGGTGTTAATAGCTATTTCACGTTTCTGGAAGCAACGGGTGAATTTTTCACGCGAACGGGGTAAATATGTATTGCTGGGAGTTACCGGTCCAAATGAATATGAAAACAACGTTCATAACAACTGGTATACCAATACAATTGCCACGTGGACCTTAAATTATACGCTGGAGGTGATCGAATATGTGAAGAAGGAGAATCATTCCAGGTATAATGAGCTTATTTCACGGATTCATTTTGATGAAAGAATTGAGACCCGCGATTGGCGGCATATTATAGAAAATATGTATTATCCGCAGGATGAAGAAACCGGTATTTTTCTTCAGCAGGACGGATACCTCGATAAGGAACAAATGCCTGCCGAGAAGCTTGACCCTGCACAGCGCCCCATAAATCAACATTGGTCGTGGGACCGTATTCTTCGTTCATGTTTTATTAAACAAGCCGATGTATTACAAGGCATATACCTTTTTGAAGACAGGTACGATACGGAAACTATTCAAAAGAATTTTGATTTTTATGAGTCACGCACAGTCCATGAGTCTTCCCTTTCACCTTGCGTGCATGCTATTGTTGCTGCCCGTATCGGCAACATTAAAAAAGCGTATGAACTCTATCTTCGTACATCACGGCTCGATCTGGATGATTATAACAACGAAGTTGATGAAGGGTTGCACATCACAAGCATGGCCGGTACCTGGATGTCGGTGATTGAGGGATTTGCCGGGAAACGTGTCAGAAATGGAAAGCTTAGTTTAAATCCGTTGATCCCAGCTAATTGGGAACGCTTTTCTTTTAAATTGTTCTTCAGAAAGTCGCTACTGAAAATCACTGTAACCAATACAGAAATCAACATAGTAAATGAGTCGGATATTCCGGCATCAACCCTCTTATACGGGGATGAACATATAATTCCCGGTCGTAAATCAATTAGGATAAAAAGAAGTAAAGAGTTAACAAATTAACCCTATGCAATCAGGAATACTAATTACTAAAAACCTAATACATATGAAAAGATTCAATTTTGGCAAGATGACAGTATTACTGCTATTTTGCTTTATGCAACTTGTTGTTTTTGCACAGGACAGGCAGATCACCGGAAAGGTGGTTGATACTGACGGGAATGCCATGCCCGGCGTCAGTGTTCTGATCAAAGGCACAAACAGGGGATCGGTTACCGACTTTGATGGTAATTTTTCTCTCAATAATGTTACCTCAGATGCGATCCTGGTATTTTCTTTTGTTGGATATTCAACACAGGAAATTGCGGTCAGAGAGCAAACAACTATTGATGTTATACTCCGGGAGGATATAATGGAACTGGATGAAATAGTTGTTATGGGTTATGGTACAACCAAAAAAAGCGATGTTACAGGCGCTATGTCCTCTCTTAAAGAGGATGACTTTAACAGAGGTGTTGTTACTGCTCCCGAACAACTTATTCAGGGGAAAATTGCCGGTGTCCAGATCACCTCAAACGGCGGAGAACCAGGAGCTGGAGTTAATGTGAGGGTTCGTGGAGCAAATTCTATCCGGTCAGGTACTATGCCGTTATATGTAGTGGATGGGGTACCTTTGGATATAGACCACAGTTCCCCCGATGGAGCTGATGTTGGGGCAGTGAATCCTGCAAGTGCTACTAACCCGCTGAATTTTATTAATCCAAACGATATTCAATCAATTGATATACTCAAAGACGCTTCTGCTGCAGCAATTTATGGTGCAAGAGGGGCCAACGGAGTTGTTATTATAACTACAAAAAAAGGAAAAGAAGGGTCAGCTTCATTAAATTATTCGACATATGTAGGTATTTCACAGTTACGCAAGAAAATTGATGTATTATCTGCAGAAGAATGGGTACGATTCCGTGAGGATAGCCTCGGCACAACTGAAGATAATTATGGTTCGTCAACTGACTGGCAGGATGAGATATTTCGTACAGCCTTATCATATTCTCATAGCCTGTCGCTGTCCGGGGGATCAAAATCTACGAACTATCATGCATCGCTCAACTATCTCAATCAGGAAGGAATTGTTGACAAGAATGATATGAACCGTCTTACCGGGAGGATCAATATTGGCCAGAAAGCAATTAATGATAAACTTTTTATTGATTTAAACCTTACTGCAAGCCAGGTTAATGAAAACCGTGTTCCCGTGGGAGGGACATCAGGGTATCAGGGTGACGTCATTCTCAATGCCCTTCAGGCGAATCCGACCATGCCGGCCAGAACAGATTCAGGAATATTTCAAAGTCCTGACAGAAATGTATATTCTCCCGTTGCATTATTGGAATATGTTAAGGATGATACGCGTACGAATAGAATTTTAGCTAATCTATCCGGAACGCTTGAGATAGTTAAAGGACTTACATATAAAATCAATACAGGTTTTGATAATGCTTCTTCTGTAAGGAGGATTAACGCAAGTCAGCGCCTGAACTTTTTAGCGCCTACTGGCGGAATGGGAGCTATCAACAATCGTGAACTTCAGAATCTTCTTTTGGAACATACTCTGAACTATACTATTGATTTTGAAACAAGTACGCTAAGCTTCCTGGCCGGATATTCATATCAGAGTTTTTTAGTCAGAGGATATAATGTTATAACTGAAGGTTATGAAACAGATGAAATACTTTATACCTATGACCTCGAAGGTTCAACAACTAACCTTACTAATCCCAGTGCATACGGCTTTAAAAATGAATTACAGTCATTCTTTGGGAGAGCAAATTATTCGCTAATGGATAAATACCTTGTTACTGCAACATACAGGGTTGATGGTTCCTCAAAATTCGGAAAGAATAATAAGTATGGACATTTTCCCTCTGTTGCCCTGGCATGGAGGATTTCGCAGGAACAATTTATGCAGAATCTGAGTTTAGTTAATAATTTAAAATTAAGATTGGGATGGGGTATTACCGGTAATCAGGAAATTCCGGGGAAAAATTCTCTCTTTACGCTTGGTTCGTCAAATGATGCTATTGCATTGCTTGATGGAACAGGACTAACTCAGGGGTATGTGTTACAACGAACACCGAATGAAGATATTAAATGGGAAAGTTCTGAACAGTATAATGCAGGACTTGATTTTGGTATTTTCAAAGGTCGTTTATCGGGAACAATTGATTTCTTTTACAAAGAGACAAGAGATATGCTGCTTGAAGTAACTCCCTATCAGCCTAGTCCTTCATCACGCCAATTGGTAAATATCGACGGAAGAATTATCAATAAAGGTATAGAGCTGGGGCTTACAGGGTTTTTGATTGCTTCCAAGGATATTGAATGGAGCCTAACTGGGAATTATACTAAAATAAATAATGTGGTCAAGGATCTGCCGGTTACCTATATCGAAACGGGAAGAGCCAGTGGCCGTGGATATACCGATGCCCGCGTACAGGTAATTATGAATGGTCAGCCTATCAATGTGTTCTATGGGTATAAATACATTGGATATGATTCAAGGGGCTTTGATGCTTTTGAAACAGATACAGCAGGTATTCGGGTAGACAAGGTCTTGGGTTCACCTCATCCTGACTTTACATACAATATCAGCAGTAATTTCAGGTATAAAAGAGTAGATGTCGCAATAAATTTTGAAGGAGTTTACGGGAATATGATTTTTAATAATACAGGTAATATCATTGGACGTAAAGCGAACCTTGGACAAACATTAAATGTGACGCCTGATGCAATTGGAACAGCTGAATCATTAGCAAATCCAAATACTTTTTCCAGCAAATGGCTTGAAGACGGATCGTATTTTCGGCTTAGTAATTTAACGATTGGATATACCCTGAAAATAAATAAGGTAGATTGGTTGCAGAATATTCGTGTTTATGCAACAGGTTCAAATCTATTTCTCCTGACAAAATATAGCGGATTTGATCCCGATGTGAATACAGATGCTTCTTATGAAAGTATTCAATCCATGGGGATCGATTATACCAACTATCCAAAGGCAAGGACATACATGGTTGGATTAAGTGCTAATTTCTAACATATAAAATCATTGCTATGAACACATTGAAAAAATATATAATACTTGTAGTTGGGGCCTGTCTTCTATATACATTTCATGGATGTACCGACCTTAATGAGGAAATTATGGATGAAACAACCGGAGGTAGTTTAATTACCCCTGAGAATCTTGATAACCTTGTAGCCCCTGCATATGGTACTCTTCGCCATATTTACGGACGGAATTATGTGTGGGGTTTACAAACCATATGTACCGATGAATGCATGTTCCCTACCAGAGGAAATGACTGGGACGATGGAGGTATCTGGAGAGCTCTCCATAATCATACATGGACACCCACACTTTCGGTCATTAAATCGACGTGGGACCAACTAATGACAGGAGTTGCCCGTGCCAATTACAGTATGCAGATCATAAACGGATTTGAAGAAACTGATGATGTTGTTGGTTATATGGCCGAATTGCGTTTATTAAGAGCTATTTACAATTATTACATCATGGACCTCTTTGGTAAATTGCCTGTGAGAGATTTTGCGGGAATCGATTACTCTGTTAAACCAGATGTTTTGAACCGGACAGAGGCCTTTGATTATATTGTTACGGAAGTAAATGAAATTATGCCTCAGCTTAAAGATAAATATGCAGTACCTTACGGAAGGATGAATAAGGATATTGCCACTATGTTGCTGGCCAAGTTATACCTCAACAAAGAAGTATATACCGGCACTCCAGGTTGGAATGAGTGTAAGACTTATTGTGAAGAGCTTATAAATTCAGGAAGATATGCATTAATGAGCAATTACTGGGATATTTTTTCTACGGATAATTTCGAATTCTTTGATAATGCTTCAGAAGCTATCTTTGCTGTTATTTATGATGATACACAGGATCTGGGATATGATGCCAATACGTTATTTTTATTGAATTCGCTTCACTATCAGCAAACCTTTGAAACAGGCTATTCTCCTTATAATGGATCCGTAATGCCACCGGATTTTGTACTGAGATTTGATACAGCAAATGATCTGCGTTTTCAATCGGAAGTTGATCCTGAATTAGGAACGAATCGAGGAATCTTATTGGGTTTGCAACATCACCCAAGCGGTGAAATAATAGTAGATGCAAATACTGGTAAAAATGTGTCCTATACACTTGAATGCCCAATGTTTGCAGAGCGCTTACAGGGTGCAAGAGTATTAAAATACGGGCCGAAAGTTCCTACGAGTAATCCTTCACGGATAGCATACGATTACATAGCCTGGCGTATTGCCGATGTATACCTGATGCTTGCTGAAGTTAATATTCGACTTGGAGGAAGCGGTGATGCAGAACTAAATAGTGTTCGCTCTATCAGAGGGCTTAATACTATCACAGGTGCTACACTCGATGATGTACTTGATGAACGTGGGTTTGAACTCTACTGGGAAAGCCACAGGCGTCAGGATCTTATCCGCTTTGGAAAGTTCAATGAAGCATGGCATGAAAAACCGGTTACGGATGAAAAGTATGAAATATTTCCAATACCGCAATCGGCAATTGATGCATATAACGATGAAACTGTATTGCCCCAGAATCCGGGCTATTAATCAAACGTTGTGTATCTAAAAATATATGTTCTCTGAGACTTTTTTCAGAGAACATTTATTTTTATACAGTTATAAAAGTTAGGTATAATATTACCAAAAGCTATTACATTTTTAATATTTTGAAGGGAGAATACAGCTGAAATTCTTTCGTTTATATAAGAACCATACTTACTCTACAAAATCGGCAAATTATACTCCACAAGTTAAATACTCATTCCACCAGTAAGCATAAGTTTTATAAACATGTTTTCCCCATATATTTTACAAAATAGATAAATCATTAACGTAGTTTTTTTATAATTCGGAGACAAATAATTAATTTTTTTATTTATTTTATGACACTTTTTTTGATGTTTAGGCATCGTTTTATCGGATAATTTTAATATGGTTTATCAGAAAGAGTGATGAAGAATTGATCGGAAGCTTTGATTTAGTGTTAAAGGGTTATTATCTCAATTCTTCAGTTTAATACATGATTAAGTGTACAAAAAATTTACAATATGTATATCCGCTAATGTACCAAATTCTGTAAATTTGAAGAAAAAACGAGAT
>CAZWIU010000055.1:0-11904 GCA_964634105.1 uncultured Bacteroidales bacterium
TGTAATACAAACATTTATCTACTTTGAAATAAAAAATCAGCAAACCCTAATTACTTCCGACAGCGATCGAGGAGGAATACCAACCTGTTGCGCAAGCTCAACCAAATTTATTTCCGGATCAAGAAAAGGTTTATGTTCCATCATAAACCTGATCAATCGCTGTTTGTATTTTAAACGTAAAGAGGATGAAAGTGAAAACTTTTTTGATACAGCTTGTAAATCATTCTCTTCTATCAACAAACGAAATGTAAGGGCTTTATACAGGAAGAAGTAACAAAATAGTACAAAGCCAAGGAATAAGGTTGTCTCAACTATATTGCTAAGCGCTGTTGAAAAATATGCAGTAAAAAATCTACTCAGATCAAGGAGCCAGATACACAAAATAGCAGCGAGCATTGAACAAATCCAAGTAAAATTTAATTTCTCTACCGATGAGTACAGATTTTTAAGTTTCTGCCGTACATTAAAGATTTGCCAAATGCTTAAAAGTGAATACAATAATACCTGTAAATGCAGAATGATCGTTAAAGCATGATATAATGTTTTTGAATACAACCCTCCATGCAATAATATTTCCTTTTTTTCATTGAGTGGAAGGATAGTAAAAAGAAAAATAACATACGTAAAATGCAGTGTAAAAGGTATAAAATGAGCTAATGTTTTAAATCCTAACCTGAACTTTGTTGTAGTTATTGCTCTAAGATAAAGATAGAAGAAGGGTGCATAGCTGAAAGCAAATGGTGATCCAAGGTAGAAGAGATTAATATACGGTGTATTAATTAAATATTCTGATTTAAGTATCAGGAAATAATTCGCAATATTAATGGCTAATGACAAAAAAAATGCACATAAAAAAACCAGGTTTGATTGCAGTGTTTTAATTCTGGCTATAAGTAAAACGGAGAAAATAATCAACTGAAAAACCGTAAACAGTATTAATATTTCCTTAAGTGATAAAATCATATTGTATAATACTATATGCGCTTATATACTATACAGTTATGAAAGGAAAAATACTGAGCGAACAATAAAATAAATTTAACGGGTCATGAAAAAAAATGTTCCCAATTCGTCAGGCAAACCAGAAATTCTGCCAAATTCAGGCGATTGATTGGAATGGCTTTGCATAATTGTTGTCACTTTTTTTACGATATCTTCAATGGATGAACAATCGTTTTCATTATTCAGTAGAGCATTTGTAAAGGCTTTTGTAAAGAAGGAATCATCATATGCATAACCTGCTCCGGCAGATGTAAAAACCTGGGCTGATTTTTTTTCAGCAAGATGTGTTTCAGAGCAAGCAACACTTTCGATCGGACTTCGCAACGCAAGGCAAAAAGCCGGACCGGCTTCGCAGGCATCACTTACAACCAGAATATGAGAGAGTGAAGAATATGAGTAGAGAGAGGCTTTAAGCGCGTTGACATTAAAATAGCTGAATTCGTCATCTGTGGTTGCATCTGATGGGATCCAATAACCGATGCCATTATTGTATTTTCCATGCCCGGCAAACCAGATAAACAAAGAATTAACGTTATTAGCCCTCGCTAGATCGCGAAGATCAATAGAGAAAAATCGTTCCATTTCGCGTTTTGTAAGATTCCTTTTAACTATAATTTTATTGATTTTATAACGCGATAAAGCTTGTTGCACCAATTCAATATCAGTTGATGGAGAAGATAGATTAGAGAAGTATTTATATTCTGAATTCTCAATTAGAATAACCCATGTTTTACCCATGGGATTGGATTCATTAAGGAGTTGGTTCTCGAGCCTGAAAAAGTATTCCTTTTTAGTTGTGTTTCCATAAATATCAGTAGCCTCTACTAACAGTCTGTTCTTCTTTGAAATATCAACAGTTGCAGTAAAACGTGGATTGATATCCCTGGGAGCATAACTAGCATTTAATTCATCAATTTGGATCGATGAGATCAGGTTTTCATCTTCAATCCACCCTTCAAGATATAAAAAACGATCGTTATCGGTAATATTAATTATATTGTCTTTATCCGGATACGGATTCGTAAGGGAAATAGTTGGAGCATGGGTTTCAAATCGTTCAACCGCATAACTAACGGATGACGAATTATCATAAATATCGACAGCAGTTAAGGTAATAAACTCCAAGCCTGATGTGGGCAGTGTCATATGGAATTCCTTACTGCTAATTCCAGCAGTATCAAAGAGCAACGTGTCATTATTGATTTTAAAAAGTTTAATCATGCTTGCATCATCAACCTTTGCTACTATTTCGGTATTACTGCAATCACCAGGAACCATTGCTTCCCGATTTATATTCAAAGCCGGACTGATTAAAAGAATTTCAGGGCGATTGTCTTCACGCTTCAACTCATAGATCTTCTTTTTAGTAGAATAAACCAGTTCGTTATTTGATTCTCCTGCCACAGTTAACAAAAGAGAATAATCTGAAATGGCGTTATTAATTTGCTGCAATTTTTCATATGCTTCTGCCCGCATATGTAAAGCGTTAATATTTATAACATCTTTACTAAGTACAAGCGAGAGATCCTCAATCGCCCTTTGATTTTCAGAATTGTTTAAGTAGAGTTCAGCACGTTGCAGATAGTATTTTAAAATTGTTGAATCTATTGAAATTGCTTTTGAGATATCATCTATTGCTAACTTGTATTCACGACGAATTCCACGGGCTTTACTTAGGATATAATACGCATAATGATTATTCTTATCAATAGAGAGTACATATTGACAGTTTTCAATGGCAAACTGCGTTTCCTTACTAATAAGTTGTACCTCAGCCAGGGTCAAATAAGAATCAAGAAGTAACTTATCTTTCGAGATAGCTTTATTAAGATCATTATGAGCTTCAGAATATCTGCCCAGGTAAAACTCGGTAAGACCTTTAAGGTATTGAGCAAAAGCAGATCCTTTTGTTTCTAAAGCATTAATTGAGGAGGTGTATGCTTCGTCATATTTGTTTATTTTCAAGTATACCTGACATTGCAATAGATAAGCTTCATGATATTTAGGTCTGACTTCAATTGCTTTTAAGATAGCGCTTAATGCCTCTTCATAATTATTTGATTTGTAGCTAAGATTTGCAGACTGTAAGAAATTTTCTGCGGGATTGAGCCCAAAAACAGCAGCACTTATATAATCGTGAGCAGCATTTTCCATCAAATTTAGTTTTTCATAAGTTCTTGCCCTTTCCTGATAGGCTTCACCATTTCGTGGATCAATTTCCAGCGCTTTGTTATATTGTTCAATCGCATCTTCATAATATCCGTTTGCGCAATATTGTTCTGCTGACTTTAAAATCAGTTTAACATTTTGCCCGAAGATACTGTTAAAAACTAGGCTGAATATGATGAGAAAATAAAAGCGCACAGGTTTTTGTAAAAAAACGTTATGATTTACAGATTATTACTGGCTGCAATAATACAAAAACATTGCCAGACTACATAGAAGATGAATGTTAGCGAATTCTTTTCCTTGTTATTGTGGATTACCAATATTTCAAATGGTATCTGTTGAGCTCTTTATCTAATCTCCGTGCAGCCGGGAATATATCTTCCAATGCACTCCAGAATGCTTTCTGATGATTTTTATGAACTGTATGCATCAATTCATGCAGGATCACATAATCGATAAGTTGTTCAGGTAAGCGCATCAGTTGTAAATTAAGGTTGATGCTATTATCACCAGAACAACTACCCCATCGTGTTTTAGCATTTTTGACAGTAATGCTTTTATATTGCAAATTATATTTCGTTGCCAGCATTTTTACCCGTTCAGGGAGATATGATTTAGCTTCAATTCTCCAGGCTTCTTCCACTGCTTTACGAATTACCCTCTGAATTCTGGGGTCTTCAGCAGGGGCATGATCGGGGAACCAGACAACAATTTTATTTCCTGATACAACAGATCGGATCGTATTTTTATCGTGCCTTGCCAGGTAAAGAGTATGCAACCGGGTTTTAAAATTAACATGCTCAGAGAAGATTGTGAAGCCGGCTTTTAACTCGTTTTGTTTTAATAACGACCGCCGCAGCCATGCTTTTTTTTCGTCCAAGAAACGTAAAGCATGTTGTTCAGGAATACCAGCCGGGAAATGTAATACAATACCGTGCTGTTCATCGACATGTAAGCGTAAATAACGACCCGTACTTCGCTTAAACAACACTTCACCGATTCCCTCAATTTGTTTTTTATGAGTGGTTGTAAGAAGCATAAGTTGAAAATACGCAAAACCTGACAGGTATGATGTTTGATACAAAAATAAAATTCCTGATCGACTCTTGTAATTATTTTCTTCAACTGAATTTGTATTTTTACCGTATGTGCTTAATACTTCACATTGAGACCGCCACAGATGTTTGCTCTGTATCTATCGCCAAAAAGGGAGAGCTTATCTCCTGTAAAGAAACAAGAGAAGAACGTTCGCATGCAGGTACTTTGGCTGTATTTATTAATCATGTACTGAAAGAAAGCAGTATTACTACTGCAAACCTTAATGCTGTTGCAGTAAGTATGGGGCCGGGTTCATATACAGGTCTAAGGATAGGAATCTCATCGGCAAAAGGATTTTGCTATGGGTTGGGGATACCTCTTATTGCTGTTCAGACACTCGACAGCATGTATTATGGATTCTTAAACAGGTTGAAAATTGAAGGGAAAATCACTTCTGATAATGATTTAATAATTCCTATGCTGGATGCACGTCGGATGGAAGTATATACTTGTATTTTTAAAAAAGACCATACAAAATTTGAAAAGACACAAGCACTGATTGTTAACGAAGATTCTTTCAATTATTTGCTGGAAGATCACGTACTCTACTTCTTTGGTTCAGGTTCTGAAAAAGTGTCAAGGGTGATCCATCATCCAAATGCCCAATTCATTAATGATTTTAATGTCTCATCAATAGATATGATTCCATTGGCATATGATTATTATAAAAAAAAGAAGTTTGAAGATGTAGCCTATTTCGAACCATACTATCTCAAAGATTTTATAACTACAACTCCAAAAAGGAAAGTCTTTTAATGATTATCTTCAATTTATCTACGAATGATTATAAAAATTATATAATGCATACCTGTTCGTACTCTATGGCATTTCCCCTGAAAAGTAACTGTCCCAGGTTATTAGAATTAATAGCCATATACCTTTTAGATGCCAGCATTCTAAATAACTTACTGTCTTTTCAGTTTTTCGGGATGATTAGGAAGAGGATGCAGCAAAAATCATAACAGGGGACTGGAATATTTAGTGAATTCACTTATTTTTGTAGCCACTTAAAAATTAAAGAATGGCTACGACAGCAGATATAAAGATTGGTTTGGTAATTGAATTTAACAACGATTTGTATTCAATTGTTGATTTTCAGCATGTTAAACCTGGTAAAGGGCCTGCGTTTGTTCGTACTAAACTAAAAAACCTGAAAACAGGTAAGGTAATCGATAATACATTCTCATCGGGGCACGTAATTAATATACAACGTGTAGAGCGCAGACCATACCAATTTCTTTATCAGGATGAGATAGGATTTCATTTTATGCACAAAGAAACCTTTGAACAAATATCAATAAGCGAAGAAATGGTTGAGGCACCTGAACTTTTAAAAGAAGGTCAGGATGTTGAAATTCCGTATCATACCGATACTGATACTCCTCTTGCTTGTGAATTACCTCCATTCGTAGAACTGGAAGTAATATACACAGAACCGGGCATAAAGGGAGACACTGCATCCTCTAATGCATTAAAACCTGCAACCCTTGAAACGAATGCGATTGTCAACGTTCCACTATTTATTAAACAGGGAGAAAAAATACGGGTTGATACAAGAACTAAAACTTATTCTGAAAGGGTTAAATAATATTTTGTATTTTAAGGGCTGTTTGGAATGAACAGCATGACAGATATAGTTTCCAAAAAACGGTTAAAGCTTACTACTTTTAAGCTACGTGCTCTTCTTAATATTACTAATGCTATTAATGAGAATCTCACTCAGGAAGAGCTGCTAAAAAGGTATGAGAGCGTTCTTAGGGAAGATTTGAATATTGGTAAACTCGTTCTTTATAAGTATGAATCTGGATGGAAGTGTATTCTAAGTTCAGGAATATCTGATCAGGCTCAGACTCAAATTAATGTTGAACAAGATCTGCTTTCATTCGATGAAATTTCATTCGTATCATCATCTCAATCTTCTGTACTTTCAAATTATGATATTATTATTCCGGTCATTCATAACGGGAAGCATATAGCATTTGTTATTATTGGGGATATTGAAGAAGAAAGTGAAGGGATTAGTCCAACCATAAAACATCTTAATTTCATTCAAACAATATCCAATATCATAATTGTTGCTATCGAAAATATTCGGCTTTTTAAAGAAAGTTTACGACAGGAAGCAATCAAAAAGGAGCTCGAATTAGCCTCTAAAATGCAAAATATGCTGATCCCTCACACTTCCTCCTTACCCAATAATGAAAAGATACGGATGACGGCCTTTTACCATCCTCATCTTGAAGTCGGGGGTGATTATTACGATTATCTTGTGTTAAGCAAAGATGAAATAGGATTCTGTATTTCAGATGTATCGGGAAAAGGAATGTCCGCCGCTTTGCTTATGTCTAATTTTCAGGCAAATCTGCGAGCCTTGTTTTCTTATGAAATTTCGTTACTTGCATTGGTTGAAAAATTGAATGAAAGAGTTCTGCATGCCACAAATGGTGAAAAGTTTATTACCCTATTTGTGGCAAAATATAATTTCAAGACAAGGGAATTAGAATATATTAATGCCGGACATAACCAACCGATTCTTTATAGCAAAAAAGAAAAGAAGCTGATACTTCTCGACAAAGGTTGCGTAGGAATTGGGATGCTTGATGAAATACCCATGGTTAAAAAAGGTATGGTTTTGATTGACGGACCGGCAAAAATTCTCTGCTATACCGATGGCTTGGTCGAGCTAATGGATGGAAGGGGAATTTCAACCGAAACACAAGAAATTGAAGAATGTCTCAAAAATGATGATTCTATCGAAAGTAATATTCGTGATATAATACAAAAGCAAAAAATATTGGAGGACACTACGGCTATCTTTGATGATATCTCAATACTTGGTATCGAACTTTTTTAGTCGGTTCCGTTTAAATGCTATTGGCTATTTCTGTTCTTCAGGCTTATAGTAAATATCAAGTGAAACCAATACTGCAATAAATCCCCAAAAAAGCGCCGAGGCCTTATCTGTATCAAGAAAATTATTTAAAATTCCATGGGCCAGATAGGTAATAAGTCCCAGGAGAAGTCCCAGTGAGATCTGTTTAGTACCAGGCTCTTCAATTTTCTTATAAACTTTGAGGCCGGTAATTACTGAAAGAATAGCTATCAGAATAAAAGATAATGAACCAAGCACTCCTGATTCGGCAAGTGGTCCGATATATTCACTATGCGCGTTTCCGAGATCGCCAAAATCAGTGCTGATAAGTGTTTTTTTACTTGAAAGTTGAAAGGGTGCATATTTAAACATATACGTTCCAGGACCCCAACCAAATACTGGACGTTCTTTAAACATTCTTAATGCTGAGGTCCATCGATTCAATCTTTCCAGATTTGAATCATCAGTAGTAATATTTGAAATGGATTTCACCTGCTCAGCCAGGTCCGCCGAACGCTCCTGCTTATTTTTTTCTAATTTATGAATTAATTCAACTCGTTGACCTACAATATAAAAAGTAAAAAGGAGTCCGATTAACGCAATATATCGGAATTTAATTTTAAGTAGAATTACGATCATAATACCTAGCGATCCAATCACACTTATCCAGGCGGCACGTGTATAGGAAAGAATTAAACCTGCAACAAGGATGGCAAATCCACTCCAATACGTGAAACGCATAACGATATTTGTACCTCTTCTTAAAATAACTCCTCCCAACGCAAAGAACAACATAGCAAGGATGGCTCCATAGGAAGTATGATCACGGAAAAAAGGGCTCATTACCCAGTTCGATACCTGTTTATCAAATAAACCGTATTCCAAATGTCGTGATATACTGTAAATGACCACGGCAATCATAGGTATTGAATAACACCATAAAAATTTATGAATGTTTGAAGTCTTTCTGAAAATAAAAATAGCCAGGAAATAAAATGTTGTTAAAAACCATATTCTGGCTAATAAAAACTTGAATGATACCAGTGGCATTGCGCTGGTTATAGATGTTAAGAAAATACAGAAGACATTAAATATTATTGCATAGGTGACAGGATGATTAATTACCTGGCGATCAATCATTCCTTCGCGGGCAAGTTTATATATAAAAACAATCATGACACCGAACAATAGTGGCTCGGTAGGAATATAAAAGTCAATTGGCGATGATGGTATATACTCTATTAATGCAATAGAAAGAGGCGTAAGAAAAACGATGATAAAATATAATATATCGAGTCGTGTTAAAGCTAATAAGACAATAAAAAGTAATACAGGCAAGAGATTGAAGTAATAGATCTCCTTGGAGGTAAGTAGCATATCAGCAATAAGATAGGCTGATATGATGATAATTACCCAGGTATTTTTTTTTATTGAATCAAGCCAGAACATGAATTATTTACGAACCTTGATATTATCAATGATCAATAACAAAAGCAAGGCTAAAGCAAAGGCGGAAAGTGTTGTCATAATAACAATCATCGAACGTTTTGGTAAAGCTTTCTTTTCAGACTTGGTAGCCTTATCCACAATAAAAACATTCGACATGGTTGATTCGAGATTTACTTTTGCTGCTGCCAATTTAGCCTTAAGAAGACTATTTCGTTCTATTTCCCATTCGAGCCTGTCGTCAAGTTCAACATAAATACCTCCGTATTTAGCCATAATATCCATCTGTTGCTTAAGAGTCTTGACTATTTCGGTTCTTCCTGCTCCCAATGCTTCGGCATAAGCTTTATTTAAGCCTTCCGATTGAGATTCATAATCATTTACGCCATAGGAACGAATGATTTTTAACGAATCAGTCAATTGGGCGATTAAAGATTTTGAATCATTATACTCCTTTTCAACGATTTTAAAAGCTTCCTGAGCTCGTGAATATTTTATGTTGTAAAAAACAGAATCGATATAAGAAGCAATCTCATTGGCTATGTCAGCAGCCATTTGGGCATCTTCATCCAATACTGAGATTTCAATTGATAAAAACTCAGTCCTCCGGAATTTAACATTACTCTTGTACTTATTCAAAAGCTGCGTGTATGGATATTTATTGGAAGTGTCAATTTTGTAATGCTGCATCAGGTTGAATTTTTCAATAACATGGTCTCTGACCTGATCGGAATACAGTATCTGGAGAAGACGTTCGGCTTCTTCATCCTCTCCAAAGGTGAGTATATCCTTTGTATCAGAAGTGATAACATTAGTTTCAACAAGGTTTTTTGATACTGAAACTGATGCAGCAGGGAACATAGTTACCGTTGACCGGAAACGGGGAGTGATTTGTAATGAGACAATAATTGATACAATAAAAGCTACAATTGAAACAATGATCAATATCCATCTTTTGTCCCATGTGAAGCGTAGAAGATCAAATGCATCATACACAAATCCCTGATTATTGGTATTTTTAGCCATGTTTAATATTATTTAGCTGTAATCAAAAAATAATTTTTTTTTCCTTTTTGAACAAGCAAGTATTTGTTATTCAGTAAAATATCTGCTTTAATTGATAAATCCGGATCGTCAATCCTTTTCTTATTTAAACTGAGTCCGCCTCCCTGAATTAATCTGCGAAGTTCTCCCTTGGATGAGAAAACCTGAGTTTTTTCTGTCAATAAAAGAGGAAGATCAATACCATTTGCAATAGCATCATAGGCAATTGAAAATTGCGGGACCCCTTTAAATAGGGATAGAAATGTTCTCTCATCCAAATTGCTTAAGCTTTCTGTAGTCCCCTTTCCAAAAAGAATTAGAGAAGCTTCAACAGCTTTATCAAGTTCTTTTTGTGAATGAACCATGCGAGTAGTTTCCTCAGCAAGACGTTTCTGGAGAATACGCTCATGGGGGGCTAATGTATGTTCAGTGATAAGTTTTTCAATCTCCGAACGGGAAAGCAGCGTAAAAACTTTAATATACTTTTCGGCATCTTCATCGGATGTATTGAGCCAAAACTGATAGAATTCGTAAGGTGAAGTTTTATCCGGGTCGAGCCATACATTTCCCGATTCCGTCTTACCAAATTTACCTCCATCTGCTTTGGTTATAAGCGGTATGGTAAGAGCATAAGCTTCATTACCTGTTTTACGCCGGATCAATTCAGTACCTGTAGTAATATTCCCCCATTGGTCAGAACCTCCCATCTGAAGTTTGCAATTCTTATTCTGGTATAGGTAAAGAAAATCAAAACCCTGTACCAACTGATATGAAAACTCTGTGAAGGACATGCCTTGTTTTGATTCATCACCTATGCGTTTTTTAACACTGTCTTTAGCCATCATATAATTAACGGTAATATGTTTTCCAACATCCCGGATAAATTCCAGGAAGGTGATGCTTTTCATCCAGTTGTAATTATTTACCATTTCAGCGGCATTCGGGGCATCTGAGTCAAAATCGAGAAATTTTTTAAGTTGTTTTTTTATGCCTTCCAGGTTAATATTAAGGATATCTTCATTAAGAAGATTACGTTCCTGCGATTTACCAGAAGGATCACCAATCATTCCTGTAGCACCTCCGACGAGGGCAATGGGTTTATGACCTGAGAGCTGAAACAATTTCAATAACATAATCTGAGCAAAACTACCAACATGAAGGGAATCGGCCGTCGGATCAAAACCGATGTAAGCTGTAGTCATCTCCTTCTTAAGTTGTTCTTCAGTTCCCGGAGTGACATCGTGTATTAATCCCCTCCACTTCAGCTCTTCAAAAAAATTCATAGTGTGAAAAATTTTTGCAAAGATAGTATTTGCTTGTTAACATCGATGAGAATTAAAGGTTTACTATACGATTATTTCCTGGTTAGGATTTTCAGGTACATCGAGGGGATGTGTAAAATCAAAATGAAGATATGGAAAAATCAACGGCGCCAGGTTAGAGAGTGGAGTATATAATCTCGATTCAATTAGTTTTTCCTGCGGCAGGAAATGTACTTTTCGATTAAAGCTATTAATTACTACAAGGAAAGAACTTATTATGAATGCATACTTGATCAGGTTAAATAGTACTCCGAATATTCTGTTTACGAAACTTAACGCAATCAATTCCAGCATTTTTTCAAATAAGCGTGCTAAAAAATGAATAATAACAACAATTATGATAAAAGTTATGGTAAAAGCAATAAGAGGAATATTTTCTCCATGGCTTCCTATTTTCTCCATGATGATCGCAGCAGTTAAGCCTGAAAACTTAATGGATCCGTAAATTCCAAGTATTAGTGCAGCCAGAGATGCAGCCTGAAGAATGAACCCTCTGGTAAAGCCTTTAAATGCTGCCCAACAGAATAGCAGGATGAATATTATATCAAATATCATGCGTGCAAATTGAAGAAAAGTAATGAGACATGCAAAGTATACGAGACTTTATTTTTAAGAATGATATTATAGCGTTAGTTTTTCAATATTTGATACATTCAATGATTTTAGATACTTTTGCACCGTCCGACGGAATATCGATGAAAGCGGACATTGACATATATTATATCCTGGCCTTATAGTTCAAAGATACCTGCCCGCCGGCAGGCAGGGAGCAGAGGCCAAATTAACTGAAAGGATAATAAATTTGGCCCTATAGTTCAATGGATACCTGCCCGCCGGCAGGCAAGGAACAGAGGCCAAATTAACTGAAAGGATAATAAATTTGGCCCTATAGTTCAATTGATACCTGCCCGCCGGCAGGCAAGGAACAGAGGCCAAATTAACTGAAAGGAT
>CAZWIU010000055.1:12004-27160 GCA_964634105.1 uncultured Bacteroidales bacterium
CAGAGGCCAAATTAACTGAAAGGATGATAAATTTGGCCCTATAGTTCAATGGATACCTGCCCGCCGGCAGGCAAGGAACAGAGGCCAAATTAACTGAAAGGATAATAAATTTGGCCCTATAGTTCAATGGATAGAACGGAGGTTTCCTAAACCTTAAATCCAGGTTCGATTCCTGGTGGGGCTACTAAAACAGAGTGAGAGTGAGTTTGAGAAACATACTTTTGCTCTGTTCTTATTTTCTTACTATTATAATTCTGGGAGAATATGCTAAATACAGGTTCTATGCCTGTCAGACCATTAAGATATTTTTAGTTATTCTTCAAAAATCGGATGGTTCACAATAGCCTCTTCCAGGGTATTAAGATGCACTTTTATTTTATGATCCATCTGAATTTTAAAACATTGTTCAAGGTTGTTCCAGGCGAAAGTATATAACTCCGAAGTTACATGTCCGGGCAGTGTATGAAAACAATGACGGCACCCATGCTTTGCCAGGATAATACGCATTCTTTTACTTTCAAATTTATCTACACCATAAAATTCATTCTCAGTATATGAATTTTGCAGGATTAATGCTATCTGGTCATGTGGATAGTCAAATTTTGCAACAAGTCGACTCATGACATTACATTTAATAAAGGAAAAAAGCTTTTATGCTAAATACCAATCAGGAATCACCTGAAAGTTGACCAGAGATATTATGTTGGCTGTCAAGGCATTAAAATACAAAAAAAAGATGAGAAAAACTATCAGAACAGTATGATTCTGGTTCCTGGACGTGGTTAAAGACTAGTTGCCTCTCCTGCTGAATTATTCGTGATGAACTTCAAGCAGAATCTCCAACATCTTAATAGCTGCAATGGTAATCGATGTGCCTGGTCCGAAAATGGCACTTACTCCGGCATTATAAAGATATTCATAATCCTGGGCAGGTATTACTCCTCCCGCTATGACCAAAATATCTTCCCGTCCTAGTTTTTTAAGTTCATTTATTACTTGCGGAATCAGCGTTTTGTGGCCTCCTGCGAGACTGGAAACGCCCAGAATATGGACATCATTTTCCACAGCCTGACGAGCTGATTCCATTGGAGTTTGAAAAAGAGGTCCAATATCAACATCAAAACCAACATCGGCATATCCTGTTGAAACAACTTTTGCACCTCTGTCATGACCGTCCTGTCCCATCTTTGCAATCATGATGCGAGGCTGGCGACCTTCTTTTCGGGCAAATTCTTTGCAAAGCTCTTTCGCCTTGCTAAAGTTGGGATCTTCGCCGGTCTCTGAAGAATAAATTCCGGATATTGAATGAATTACTGCTTTATATCGACCGGCAACTTTTTCGATAGCAAAAGAAATCTCACCTAGAGTTGCACGCGCTTTTGCGGCTTCAACAGAAAGTTCAAGAAGATTGCCCTTTCCGGTACGAGCTGCCTCTGTAACTTTGGTCAAAATAGCCTCGACAGCATAATTGTCGCGACGTTTACGAAGTTCAGTTAATCTTTTAATTTGCGATTCACGCACAGCTGTATTATCCACTTCAAGAATTTCAATAGGATCTTCCTGTTCGAGTCGAAATCTGTTTACACCTACAATTGTATCCTTGTTTGCATCGATGCGGGCTTGTTTTCTAGCTGCAGCTTCCTCGATCTTCATTTTTGGTATGCCTGTCTCTATAGCTTTAGTCATACCTCCCATTTTTTCAATCTCCTTTATATGTTCCCATGCTTTATGGGCGAGTTCATGAGTTAAAGACTCTACATAGTATGATCCTGCCCAAGGGTCAACCGTACGGCAAATCTGAGTTTCTTCCTGCAGATATATTTGTGTGTTTCGTGCGATGCGCGCAGAAAAGTCTGTAGGCAGTGCAATTGCCTCGTCAAGGGCGTTTGTATGAAGACTTTGAGTATGGCCAAGCGCTGCAGCCATTGCCTCAACACAGGTTCGGGCAATATTATTGAATGGATCCTGTTCCGTCAAACTCCACCCTGATGTTTGTGAATGAGTACGCAGGGCAAGTGATTTCGGATTTTTCGGATTAAACTGTTTGACAATTTTGGCCCACAGCATCCGTGCAGCACGCATCTTAGCTATTTCCATAAAGTGATTCATCCCTATGGCCCAGAAGAATGAGAGCCGGGGAGCAAAGCTATCGATATTCATACCGGCATTAACCCCGGTGCGCAAATATTCGAGTCCGTCGGCAAGCGTATAGGCCAGTTCAAGATCCGCTGTAGCTCCAGCTTCTTGCATATGATAGCCTGAAATACTAATGGAGTTAAATTTGGGCATATTAGCCGATGTGTACTTGAAAATATCGGCAATAATCCGCATCGACATTTGAGGAGGATAAATATAAGTATTGCGGACCATGAATTCTTTGAGAATATCATTCTGGATGGTACCACTTAGCTCTTCCAGTTTAGCTCCCTGTTCGAGTGCAGCGACAATATAAAATGCCATGATAGGCAATACAGCGCCATTCATAGTCATCGAAACGGACATTTTATTCAGCGGTATCTGATCGAAAAGGATTTTCATATCAAGGATCGAGTCAATTGCCACGCCAGCTTTTCCAACATCACCAACAACTCGCTCATGATCAGAATCATAACCACGATGTGTTGCCAGGTCAAAGGCAACTGACAGACCTTTCTGGCCGGCAGCAAGGTTTCGCCGGTAAAATGCATTCGATTCCTCTGCTGTTGAAAAGCCTGCATATTGCCTTATTGTCCAGGGTTTCATCACATACATCGTTGCGTAGGGGCCGCGAAGATAAGGCGGAACACCAGCAGCATACTCAAGATGCTCCATTCCTTTAAGATCATCTTTTGTATACAACGGCTTTACGGCAATCTGTTCAGCAGTGATCCAGTCGTTTGATCGATTATATTGTTTTCCCCATTCTTCAATAGACAAGTGCGACTTTGTTGGTTTTTTGATTTCAATTTTTTTAAAATCAGGTCTCATTGTATCTCTTATTAATTCTTTCTTTTATAGTAACTCTGCAAAATATAGAAGGCCAACTTCTTTTCTCCTTTTTCAGAAAGCAGCCCTTTTCGGTTAAAATAGTCCTGGATACCTGAAAGAGGCCGACGCGGAGAACGAAAATCGGTCAGTATCCAGGGCGATATTCCGCATAATCCATCAATTTTATCAATCATATTCAACGACTGAATGTAAAGATCTTCCTGAAATTCTTCAGTCCATCTTTCATTTGCATTACCATGATATCCGAATTTAGCGCCACCTCCAAATTCGCTGATAAAAATCGGTTTATCATACGGAATTTTCCACCTTACCAGGTTGCATTTTGCAGGAAGGCCGTCGTACCAGCCAATATATTCATTGAAAGCAAGGATATCAAGTAATCCTGCCAGTGGATCATCGACAACAGCAATACTGTCGGATTCATAGTGTTTTTCCAGGGCAGCGCTTATCAATCTGGTACTATCCAGTTTCCTGGCATGTGCAGCAAGTTTCGATAAGAACAGGTATCGTGCTTCATTAACCGGAGTTTCATTGGCCAGTGACCAGATAATGATATTGGCCCTGTTCCTGTCACGAAGGATATTCTCTTCCAGTTGGTGTTCGGCGTTCTTATATGTACTTTCATTTTCCCAATCGATGGTCCAATACACTGGAACTTCAGACCAAACCATTATTCCTTTTCGCTCTGCAATGCGAATCATGTCCTCATTATGCGGATAATGGGCAAGTCGTACAAAATTGCATCCAAGTTCTTTGGCCCAGTCCAATAACTGTTCTGCTTCCCGGAGTTCATTTACCCGGCCTCCACCATCGACTGCATATTCCTCATGAATCGAAATTCCCTTCAGGAAAACAGGCTTATTATTTAACACCACCTGCCTGCTTTTTACATCAATTGTTCTTAAACCGATCGAGTCAATGATCTGATCGTTTTTTGTTGAGATTTCGAGGCGATATAGCACAGGATTATCAGGTGTCCAGAGGATAGCCTTTTTAGCTAAAAAGGTGAATGAAGCGATTCCATTCTGATCAGTTTTTGCGAGGGTTTTGATTTTTAGCTCAGGAATATTTATGGATATTTCTTCATTCATTGATCCACCATCAAGATAAACTTTACCGGAAACTTTTTTTGAGCTTATTGATTCGAGAACGATTGAATAATCGTTGATAAATACTTCGGGAACAACAATCAGCTTAACATCGCGGGTTATACCTCCATAGTTCCACCAATCGGTATTTAATGTCGGGACACCTTCTTTTAACCGTTTATTATTTACCCTGACAATCAGGGAATTATTTTTCTCTTTAAGCAATCCGGTAATTTCAAACCAGAAAGGGGTAAAACCACCGGTATGAACACCAAGCTTAATACTGTTAAGATAAATATCAGCATTATAATTTACTGCACCGAAATACAGAAATACTCGGTTTGAGAATGTATTCAACGGAGCGTCGAATTTCTTCCTGTACCAAACGGAACCTTCATAGAAAAGCAAAGCAGAATCCTGTGTGTTCCAATCGCCGGGGACATGGAGTGTGGGTGACCGGTCATAATCATACTCAATCAAATCGCCTGGATTTTCAGGTTTTTTATCACCGAAATAACCTGTAGCCCAGGGTAGGTTCATCTGATCGAATGGTTGCTGACGGTAGTCGCAATATCCATTATCATAGGGATCGATAATAATATTCCATCTGCCATTAAGGGAGATAGCATCCCGGTAATAAACAAACAGAGAATTTACCGCTCTTGATGAAACGCTATGTAGACTTATTATTGCGAAAGATAGAATTGCTTTAATGAGTACTGACTTTTTCATAAAGAGAGCCCTAATTTCTGATGATATTCCATAAGTGATTCGAGTAAGTTGGATTTTACATGAATAAAATTCTCAATTCCCTTTGCTTTAAGGTCATTCATACACGGAGGAGCTCCGGCAACAATTAATATTGCTTTATTACCAACAGCAGAGTGTACTATGGGTGCCAATTCAGCATATTCCTCATCACTAGAGCAAAGCACTATGATATTGGCTTTGGTATGGAGCGCCGCTTGAACCCCCTCTTCCGGAGTTGAGAATCCTGGATTATCTATAATCTCATAACCTGCACAGGCAAAGAAATTACTCGAGAATGTAGCTCGTGCTTTTCGCATAGTTGGGTTACCTATAGTAAGCAGGAATACTTTTGGTCTTATTCCCGGATAATTTTCAGTGGCAAGACGTATTCTTTCAAACTCCATTGACCCTCTGAAAGTCTTCAGAGGTGTGACTTCCAGTTTACTATCCAATGAAGGTGGAAAAGCAATTTCAGGAACGATTTCGTCCTTCATTGATTCGCTCATGTTAGGGTACTGGTTGGTGCCGAGCAGGATTTCTTTCTTTGTAGCAATCATCTTTTTACGGTAATCAGCAGTTGCCGATATATCTGATTGGACAACACCTTTTTTAAGTGCTTCAAGGTATCCCCCTTCTTCTTCAATCTTTAAAATGATATTCCAGGATTCATTGATAATAGAATCAGTCAGATTTTCAATATAGTATGAGCCGGCGGCAGGATCGATTACGTTTCCTAAATAGGCTTCTTCTTTAAGAATAATTTGAATATTCCTGGCAATACGCCCTGAAAATTTTGTGGTGGGTTTATAACTCGCGGTAAAAGGTCTTACAGTAAGAGAATCGGTTCCTCCCAGGATAGCAGCCATAGATTCGGTAGTAGTCCGAAGCACATTAACATAAGGATCATAAATCGTTTGATTCCATTCGGTTGTAACCGAGTGAATCTTTGTTTGCATGGATTCCGGCTTTGAAGGTTTAAAAGCCTCTGCAATACGCGCCCAAAGGAGACGTGCAGCTCTGATCTTGGCAATTTCCATAAAATAATTTGATCCTACTCCAAAATTAAATTGCAGGTGATGACTAATTAGATCAGTCGAAATCTCTGCATCAGTCATTCGGGCAAGATATTCAATTGCTATTGCCATGCTATACCCAAGTTCCTGCACAACAGACGCCCCCGAATTAGTAAAATAAAATCCGTTAATACCCAATACTTTGTAGTTGGGTAAGTCACTGGAAGCACTTAATATCAAGTTCTTGAGGATATTAAAATCTTCATTTTCAGATGATAAATACTTTCCGTTAAATGTTAAATAACCCAATGGATCATAATCAATTGCACCATTAACAAGCGCTGGTTCTATCTTCCTATTGGAAATTTCTTTCCTCAAAAATCCAAGTATCTCAGATACCGGATTGAAACCGACAAAATACAATCCGATACCTTCCAACTGAATATCTTTCAGAAGATCAGAAAAATCCTGTTGTGATTTTATGAAATTTTTTTCTTTCCCGGGGTGACAGATGAACCCCAGTGAGGTTATACCTCTGTTCAGCACAAAAAGCGATTTCTCGTTAGCTGTCTTAATGTTATCTATAAGTATGTCCTGCCTGATTTCCCAGTCATTGGATTGAGAATTATTTCCCCTGATATACGGGGCTTCTCCAGGTAAACATTCAAGGTATTCCTTGCCGGCGAGATCTTCTTGTCTATAGTATGGACGTATTTTGAATCTTTCGGGAGTTGTCCAGATCAGTCTTTTTTCATAATCCGCTCCTTTAAGGTCTTCCTTTATTCTCTCTTCCCATTCGTTTGTATTTACTGAAGGAAATTCTTTAAAGAGTTTTGATCGCATTTTATGATTTTCCATACTGTATTCTATTTATTATTCAATCTATACACCAGACCAATTCCAACATTCATCGATAGAATCCGGCAATTGTATGGAGTCAGAGCTGTAGTTGAGGTATTATTATAAAGTATTGTATTAGTAATATGGCCTCTTACATTCGATTGGAAATAAGAGCAATGCAGGCGGATAGAGCTTTTATCACTCAGGTGATACCGGATGGCAAGTCCTATGTTCAGGGCATAACTAATAGACCTGGTTTCCAACTTTCTTTCATAGCTTGATTCACCTAGGTTAAAACTTAATGACATGTCGGGAGGAAAAATAAAATTAATTCCCCCGAGGGCATTGAAATCGAAATTAAAATTATTGGCCAACAAAGTAATTTCAGGACCTGCCATAAAACTGACCTGGTTCCATATCCCAACACTGATAGTTGAATTTAACGTATCCGGAAGAATAAATGGAAGATCCTGGTTGAATAATTCCTCTTTCAGGTAGCTGGCAACCAGGTTATCCGCTAATGAGTTCGAAGCAAACCTTATATCTCCTGCTATTCCAACGTTCTTCTTCAGAAAGAAGGCCCCTGAATAATCACCTGATATTCCACTTAAAGCAAAGCCATTTGTCTTCAGGTCATTTGTTGCTTGAAAGGATTCAAGCGGGAAAACTTTTCCTATACTGATGGACATATAGTTATTTTGCGCATCGACTAATAAAAACATAATGAGAAGTATAAATAGAAACAAGGCTTTCATAAAAGTCATTAATTAGTCAAGAGACCCTGTCATCTTTGACGGATTAACCCACTGGTCAAACTGTTCTGATGTCAGAAGTCCAAGCTCCAGGGCAGCTTCTTTTAAGGTTTTTCCTTCTTTATGAGCTTTCTTGGCAATCTTGGCAGCATTTTCATATCCTATGTGGGTATTTAGGGCGGTAACCAACATCAAAGAGTTTTCGAGATGTGATTTAATGCGTGGCAGATTAGGTTCGATCCCTATCGCACAATGATCATTAAAGGCTTTACATGCGTCGGCAAGTAGCGTTGCTGATTGTAAGAAATTTGCTATGATCATCGGCTTAAACACATTCAATTCAAAATGACCGTTCATCGCACCAATAGCGATAGCCATATCGTTTCCTATTACCTGGGCACATACCATTGTAAGTGCTTCAACCTGCGTTGGATTCACTTTGCCAGGCATTATGGAAGAACCAGGTTCGTTTTCAGGAATTAATATTTCTCCAATTCCGGACCTGGGGCCGGAAGCCAACATGCGAATATCATTGGCTATTTTCATTAGGCTTATGGCCAGTTGTTTTAAGGCTCCATGACTTTCTACAATTGCATCATGCGATGCCAACGATTCAAATTTATTTCCAGCCGTAATAAATGGATGACCTGTTAATTTAGCAATCTGGCTGGCTACTTCAACTGCATATCCTTTAGGGGTATTTAATCCGGTTCCAACAGCTGTGCCTCCAAGAGCTATCTCCGACAAGTGAGTCAACGTATTATTCAACGCTTTAATGCCATGATCAAGTTGAGATACGTAGCCTGAGAATTCCTGTCCAAGAGTTAAAGGTGTGGCATCCATCCAATGTGTTCGTCCAATCTTTACAATGGACATCATCTTCTCAGATTTCTCTTTAAGGGTATTTTTTAATAAAACTATACGAGGTATAGTATACTCGACGATTTTTTTATAGGCTGCAATATGCATTGCCGTTGGAAAAGTATCATTTGAAGATTGTGATTTGTTCACATCATCATTCGGATGAATATAGGTCTTTCCCTCTCCCAATTTTCCACCTTTCAATACTTCAGCCCGATTTGCGATCACCTCATTCGCATTCATATTCGATTGTGTTCCCGATCCTGTTTGCCAGATTACTAGCGGAAATTGATCGTTAAGTTTACCGGCAATAATTTCGTCGCATACTTCACAGATTAGTTTCATTTTGTCTTCTGGAAGTACTCCTAGCTTATAATTAGCTAATGCTGCGCCTTTCTTTAAATATGCGAAAGCATAAATTATTTCAATTGGCATAGAGGCCGAAGGGCCAATAGGAAAATTTTCAACAGAACGTTGAGTCTGTGCTCCCCAATATTTTTCGGCAGGTACTTTTACCTCACCCATTGTATCGCACTCTATTCTGAAGTTCATCTTTATTATGATTTTATGATTATCTTCTTAGAATTTTTAAGGTTATAGTAATTCGTCAATCTTTGAAAGTATATCAGCTACAACTGCTTTATGTTTTGTAACAATAACAGGCCGACGCAAAAGCTTAGGATTATCAACAATAATCTTAATCCACTCACTATCAGTAAAGGATTTGTCTTTCAATTCTTTTTTAAAAATTTCTTCCTCTTTTCTAATCAGATCGATAGGTTTAAGGTTTGTTTTAAGAAGAATTTCTTTCAGTTCCTGCTCAGATAGACCGACTTTCAAATAGTCTATTATAGTAAAATCGTTTGTTTTCAGCCTGAGGTATTCAAGTCCTTCCCGACTTTTCCGACAGCGTGGATTATGGTATATTGATAACATGTTGAATTTATTTTCTGCCAAATTCCATCAGATATGCTTTAATAAATTGATTCAAATCGCCATCGAGCACAGCCTGAGTATTACCGGTTTCGAGATTTGTGCGTAGGTCTTTTACTAGCTTATAGGGATGAAGCACATAATTACGGATTTGAGAACCCCATTCAATTTTCTTTTTTTGACCTTCAATTTCTGCCTGTTTTTCCATCCTTTTTCGTAGTTCCATCTCATATAAATGAGAACGCAGAATACGCAATGCATTCTCGCGATTTTTCAATTGTGACCGGGTTTCAGTATTTTCAACAGCTATACCTGTGGGCAAATGGCGAACCCTAACTCCTGTTTCCACTTTGTTGACATTTTGTCCTCCGGCACCACCCGATCGAAAAGTATCCCACTCAAGGTCGGCAGGATTAAGTTCAATTTCAATACTATCATCAATAACGGGGGATACAAATACAGATGCAAAAGAAGTATGTCGTCTGGCATTTGAATCAAAAGGAGAAATCCGAACCAAACGGTGAACACCATTTTCACTTTTCAGGTATCCATAGGCATATTCTCCCTCAAACTCAAGAGTCACCGATTTAACACCTGCACCTTCTCCGGCCAGGTAACTGATTTCTTTAACTTTATAGTCGTTCCGTTCGCCCCAACGAATATACATTCGCATCAACATCTCGGCCCAATCCTGACTTTCCGTACCACCAGCCCCGGCATTTATTCTAAGAATAGCGCCAAGCGGATCTTCATCCTCTCCAAGCATATTTTTAAATTCTAAGTCTTCAATCAGCTGAATTGCTTTTTCATACTGCGAGGTGACTTCTTCTTCATTGGCTTCATCCGTTTGATAGAAGTCCATCAAAACCTGCAAGTCATCGATATTACGTTTTATCTCATTATAAGAGTCCGTCCAGAATTTAAGCGATGCAATGTATTTAAGTTGTTTTTCAGCAGCTTTTGGATCGTCCCAGAAGCCCGGTTCCTGTGTTTTTTTTTCTTCAGACTCGATCAGGTTTATTTTTTTTTCAATGTCAAAGATGCCTCCTTAACGCAAGTTCGCGCCCGGTAAGATCCTTCATCTGTTCAGTAGTGACCATTATGTTGGAATATATTTTAAGGCTCCAAAAATAAGAAACTTATTGCAGATATTGGAATTATTAAAGCGATTGGAGAAAAGCCTGAATAAGATCGGATTCATAACCCCGTTGTACTCCAAATGCATAAAGCTTTGCTTTTAATTGAAGGGAAGAAGTGTGCCTGATTGATTTTCTTTTTTTTTCAAGTTCTTCTGACACTATCTTACAGTATTGCTCATCATCTATTGAATCAAGTGCTTGCTGGATATTGATAGGTTTTATTTGTTGCCTTTTCAATAAAAAATTCACCTTGTTTTTGCCCCACTTATTAATAATTATCTTATCATGAGCAAATGCTTTTGCGTAGCGTTCATCATCAATATAGTTAGAGTCTGAGAGTTCTTTAAGGATCTCATCAGCTTTGTTTTCCAGTCCCCATTCTTTCAGTTTTTTCATTATTTCATAGCTCGATTTTTCTGAATGACTGCAAAGTTGCATCAACCTGTTTAAGGCATATTCCTTGGTGACAGAATGTTTATTTTTCATAGCTGTGCTATTAAAAAACGATCTTTCCCGTTAATATCTTCTTTTATTTCCGCAAAATGGTATCCCAGATTTTTAAAAAGCAGTTGAGTTTCTTTCCCAAGATGTTCATTAATTTCTGTATAGATTTTCCCGGTTTTAGCAAGATGTTTGATGCCGAAACAGGCGATAGCATTATAAAAAATAAGTGGATCAGCATCAGTCACAAAGAGAGCTTGGGATGGCTCAAAATCTAAGATATTCACATGCATTGCTTTTTTTTCAGATTCTCTGACATAGGGAGGGTTACTGACTATCAAATTATAATGCTGATGGTCATTACTGAAACTCAATAAGTCTTCATTTATCAGATGGATATTCACCTGGTTCTTTTCAGCATTTATTCTGGCTACTGAGAGGGCATCAAGTGAAATATCTGTAGCTGTAACTTTAGCATTCTTTAGTTTTTTTGCCAGGACAACTGCTATGCAGCCACTGCCGGTGCAAAGGTCAATCACCTTAAGATCTTTCTTCTCAGATTGTTCTTTTAGAATCAAATCAACCAAAAATTCAGTTTCAGGCCGGGGGATTAAAACTCTATTGTCAACGTTAAGAACAAGTTCATAGAATTCAACAAAACCTAGAATATACTGTAATGGCTCACCCTGACATAGACGATCAAGATAATCAAAGATTTTTTTTTCAATTTGTGTATCAATTGTATTATTAAGATTCCGATGGATATCTATTTTACTATAATTTAGCAAGTAGCTGATGATCCTGTTATATATACTCTCAATTTCCGCAGCATTATATAAGTTGCTGAGCCTGTTTATATATATGGAACGGATACTACTTAGGTTCATAGATTTATTTATAAGGTTTTAAAATTACATGAAAGAAGGCAGAACAATACAATCACATGAGTATTTTATGGATCGTTGCCTTGAACTGGCACTGAAAGGTCTGGGGAATGTCGCTCCTAATCCTATGGTGGGTGCCGTTATTGTACATGAAGGTGAAGTAATTGGGGAAGGATACCACCAGAAATATGGAATGCCTCATGCCGAAGCCATAGCTGTTAACGCAGTGAAAGATAAGTCCTTGCTTAAAAAGAGTATTTTATATGTTAACCTGGAACCCTGTTCGCACATGGGTAAAACACCTCCCTGTACCGATCTTATAATGAAGATGAAAATTCCGCATGTTGTAATTGGCACTGCCGATCCCAATGTGCTTGTTGCAGGGAATGGGATTGATATACTTCGTAAAAATAACATTAAGGTTGAAACAGGTGTTCTTAAAGAAAGATGCACTGAACTTAACAGGCGTTTTTTTACCTTCCATCTTAAAAAAAGACCCTATATAATCTTGAAGTGGGCTCAATCGAAGGATGGATTTATTGATCTAAAAAGAAAGCCTGATGAACCTATAGGAGTGAATTGGATCTCACATCCACTCTCGCGTTCCTTGGTCCATAAGTGGCGTTCTGAAGAACAGGGAATCATGGTGGGGACAAACACCGTATTGATTGATAACCCAAAACTAAATGTCAGAAACTGGGAGGGTAAAAATCCGGTCAGGATTATTCTGGATCGCAGGTTACGGATATCAGAGGGATCGTGTATTTATGATAATTCTTCCCCTACGCTGATATATAATGAAATAAAATCCGAAACCTCGGGTCAAACAGAGTGGGTTAAAACAGGGTTTAATAACAGGGATATTAAACCTATATTGGAACACCTGTATCAAGAAGAAATACAATCACTGATTGTGGAAGGTGGGAAAGAACTGCTGGAAAACTTAATCATGAATGATCTTTGGGATGAAGCCCGCATCTTCGTTGGTGAAAAGAAATTTAAGAACGGGTTGAAAGCCCCTCGGTTAAACATAAATCCTATATCAGACGAGATTCTTTACGCTGACCATCTGCTTATTTATCGCAATGATCGTAATTTTACGTATTAGTTTTCATAGAATAAATTAACTGAAAGCGATTATTCTAATTTGCTGTTAATAAGGTTTTATAGCTCGTAAATCAATTCACTGTATTTTAGCCGAATTGAATAGTATTTTTTTCTGAATATCGGGAACATTGTAAAATGTGTCCCGTATAAAAGTTTATTGGCTCAATATTCTGAATATGAATTAAATGGTTTGAGCCGGAAAGAAGGATTTTCCTTTAAGAATTAAAAAAGCGGGGGTTAAAGGATACGCAGATCGAAAAAGTCAAGTAATATTATTCGGATAAGACGGTCAGGTTGAGGGCCATTATTAGAAATATAATATTTTCATTTTTGGATTCGTTATCCGGAACAGGACGACGTGGGATCTGTTTTTATGATTCAGGATTAAAGATCTTGTTTTTTGTGTTTTTTTCTTTTTATTCTTTAGAAGTATTTTCTCAATCTATCGGTGACTATCAAACTAATGGTAATGTAAATTTTTCATTAGCAACCAACTGGCAGAGATGGGATGGTGGAACATGGGTTATGGCGGCAGCTGCTCCAACATCGACAGATGGAATCATTACAATCCTTAATGGGCATACTGCAACAGTAACAACAGACCTTACACTAGATCAGGTCGTAGTTAGCTCCGGAGGTGCTCTGACTATAAACAGTTCAAGAACATTAACATTTGCCAATGGTACAGGAACAGATCTAATTGTAAATGGTACAGTAAATAATTCTGGTACTATTTCCATAAATCCCGGGGCAACCATTACCTTCAATGTTAATTCTGTATATAATCATTCCCTTAATGGAGGTACAATTCCTACCGCAACCTGGGATCCGGGTTCAAATTGCATTATTACTGGGATTACAAATAGTACAACCCTCTCTGGCTTAGGACAGACTTTTGGGAACTTCACTTGGGATTGTCCCTCACAAGCGTCGGGTAATTTTTACCTACAGTCAAATATGAATGTCGCAGGTGATTTTTCAGTCCTGGCAACCGGGGCTGTGGATGATCACACACAGTATTCCCTCAGAATGTCAAATAATAGTACCGGTTATACTATAAATGTCGGAGGAGATTTTATCATAAGCAATACTGCTGCTTTTAAAATGAATAACAACAGTGGTTCGTGTACATTAAATATTGGTGGTGATCTCCTGATAAATAGTGGAAACTTTACGATTGTTACCGGTACTGTAAATTCGACCGTGAATGTTAATGGGAATGTGAATGTTGCAGGCGGGTTATTCACGCTGAAAGAGGATAATAATGCCACCATAGGAACACTGAATGTAATGGGTGATTTTACCCAATCAGGAGGTACAATTACTCATTTAAATACAGGAGGCTCAGGAGCTATTAATTTTTGTGGTAGTACACTCCAATCTTATTTGAAAACTGGAGGTACAATTGCAAATACTGTCAATTATACAGTAAATAGTGGTACTGTGTTGGATGTTGGTACAAGTCTTATCGATGGTAGTTCAGGATCTTTTACGCTCGATGCCGGAGCTGGGATTATCACTGCACACGCTGAAGGGTTATCCTCAACAGCAGGAACCGGGAGCATTCAGGTAAGCGGCTCCAAAAATTTCAATACTGGGGCTGATTATACTTACAATGGTTCGGTTGCCCAGGTTACTGGAAATGCACTGCCTTCCACAGTAAGAAATCTAACAATTGATAACTCCAGTAATGTTACATTAAGCAATGACCTAACAATTACTAATACACTGCATCTTATTAATGGATGTCTCCTGCTTGGCGGGCATACTTTAGTGGCAAATTCTGTGCTTGAGGACAACCCTCCCAGTGCAGTTTGTAAAAATTATACGGCTGTTCTGGATGGAAGTGGCAATGCTACCATTACAATAAATAACATTAATAACGGATCTTCAGTTAGCTGTGGCTCTGTAATTCTAAGTCTCGATATTACCACATTCGACTGCTCCGATTTGGGTGATAATACTGTTACACTAACAGCAGAAGATACTTATGGTGAACAGGATCAATGTACAGCAACAGTTACTGTTAGCGACAACCAGAATCCTTCATTTACCTTGTGCCCGGGATCGGTCAGTGTGAGTGCAGAAGCAGGTCAATGTAAGAATAGTCAGGCGATTACTAATCCGACTTTCACAGATAATTGCAGTGTAGTTAAACTCCTATGGGAAATGACGGGTGTAACTACAGATAATTCCCCCGTTACTGGAATAAATTATATTGGGACGCATGATTTTAATGTTGGAACTACCAACATACAATATACAGCTTATGATGCAGCTGGAAATACTTCTAATTGCAGCCAGTCCATTATTGTTAGTGACGATGAAGACCCAGTGATCACGACCTGTCCTTCGGACCG
>CAZWIU010000056.1:0-25995 GCA_964634105.1 uncultured Bacteroidales bacterium
GTTCGGGTCTTGCACCCTATAGAACAATGGCATGCATAGCGCACATAAAAAAACCCGGAGACATTCTCCGGGATTTTCTAAGATGATTCGATTGTATATTTTAGTAAATGTTTATCTGGAACGATCGTTTAACAACTATTTCAGGTTCATCATTAAAGCTTGTAATCAGACCGGTCACTGCCATGCATTGATGATTGAAGAATCTTTCAGGGCGATGACTGTATTTTCGTGCAAGGTATCCTGGTATAACTACGGTGAAATCATGATATGGATAGTAGGCTCCAAAGTACAGGAAGTATTCATCTGTTCTGTAGGAGTAAAATACCTCATAAACCTGGCCGTAGACGGTCATTACGTCTCCTCTGTAGTAAAGTGCATCATAGGCAGAGATCATTTCAATTCTGTATCCGGGTTCATAGTACCAATATGGGACCATCGGATAAATTTCGATGAAGTGTCTGTGTATATCAGGTGTCCAGTATACGGTATAATTTACAGGGCGCCTGTATACATAGTGAACAGATCTGTATTCGCGGTTTGCCGGCGGATTATTGTAATGATGTACTACATTATGCCTCTCACGATATACTCTAGGTGATTCATAAACTACAGCATTACGATGCGTTGTCGCTCTTTCTGTATTTTCTCTGTGAACAGTACCAGGAGTGCGGTGATATCCACTTTCATTATTAACTCGTGTTGTTGCTGAGGCAGTTGGTCGTTCAGTAACATTATTTTCCTGACGGGTAACCCGTGGAGTGGTAGTTTCATTTCTAACAGGCTTTTTTGCATCTGTTCCATGATTCTCAGTACGGTTGGTATTAGTCCGAACTGTCCTGGTTTCGGTCGTGTTAGTATTATCTGATCTTCGCGTGTTGGCAGTGAAACTACCCGATTCATTTGTGCGTGTTGTAGTGATATGTCGTTCTTTCGTATCGCGAGCAGTGTTATTATTGGCAGGCTTCCTGGAAGTCTGAGTGTATGCAGTTGCTGCTGTCAACAACATAGCCAATACAAAGATCATTTTTTTCATAACCTGATTTTTTAAGTTGTTAATCATAAAATTTCAAATAGTATGCCAAATTGGTAAAAGATTGTTATTCAATGATATATAGCTATTCTTCGGTTGTTTGTTGTATAGATGTACTGAGAATGATTATTTGTGTTATTGTGTATTGTTTGATTGTTGTGTATGTCTGGTTAATGTGCTGTATTAAAAGAATTAATATTAACATCTTCGGACAGCTTTATTGGTGGAGATTTCCAAACCAGCCATAAAGCAGAGCAATTTATTGCACTAAACTCATATATTGTTTTGTGTTTGAATATTCCTTAATAGGTGGATAAATGAATATTAAATATGTTCTAATTTAGCAATCTAATTTTTTTATGATATGCCGCTTAATATACCAGATAAGCTTCCAGCAGTTGAGATCTTGGAGAGGGAAAACATTTTTCTGATGAAAGAAACAAGAGCAATTCATCAGGATATAAGGCCTTTGAAAATTTTGATACTTAACCTAATGCCTCTTAAAATTAAAACAGAAACCCATATTTTAAGACTACTCTCAAATACTCCATTGCAGGTTGAAATAGTTTTATTGCACATCGAGGGTCATGTCTCAAAAAATACACCTATTGAGCATCTTGAATCATTTTATAAAGGCTTTTCCCAGGTTGAGCATGATAAATATGATGGAATGATCATTACCGGAGCGCCTATTGAACATCTTGAATTTGAAGAAGTGGATTACTGGGATGAACTTGTTCGTATCATGGACTGGTCGAGGACGCATGTAACTTCTACCATGTTTATTTGTTGGGGTGCCCAGGCAGGTCTTTATCATTTTTATAAGATTCCCAAGTATCCATTGAAGAATAAAATGTTTGGCGTTTTCGATCATACAATTAATAACCCTCTAATACCTATTATCAGAGGCTTTGATGAAGTATTCCAGGCACCTCATTCCAGGCATACAGAAATCCGGACAGCTGATATTAAACAGATCAGCGAGTTGGAAATTGTTTCTGAGTCGGTAGAAGCCGGAGTATATCTTGTTATGACTAAAGATGGTCGCCAGATTTTTGTTACCGGCCATGCAGAATATGATTCTACTACGTTGAAGGAAGAGTATGAGCGGGATAAGAAAAAAGGTCTGAATATAGAAATTCCGAAACATTACTTTAAAGAAAATAATCCTCTTAATGATCCTAGAGTCAGATGGAAAAGTCATGCGCACCTTCTTTTCTCTAACTGGCTCAACTATTATGTATATCAAATGACACCATTTAATATTAATGATATTAAATAGCTCACTATTTGGGATTACAGCTGTTTACTCAACTTCATCGAAGGTGTTCCCGAGTTTGATATCACCGGTTGTAAATCCTCTTTTGAACCAGTAGGTACGTTGTTCAGATGTCCCGTGCGTGAATGATTCAGGTACAACATACCCCTGCGTGCGTTTTTGTATTCTGTCGTCCCCCACTGCACTGGCAGCGCTTAAGGCTTCTTCAATATCACCTTCTTCCAGTATATTTTTATACTTCTGTGCGTGATGTGCCCATACTCCGGCTAAAAAATCAGCTTGTAGTTCAAGTGCGATTGAAAGCTTATTTGCTTCTGCTTTGGATAACCGTTGCTGTTTTTTAAAGACTTCACTTGTTATACCTAGTAAAGTCTGCACATGATGTCCGATTTCATGTGCCAGCACATAGGCTATGGCAAAATCACCACCTGATGCACCAAACCTTGACTGTAGTTCATCAAAGAAACTTAAATCAAAATATACTTTCTTATCAGATGGACAGTAGAAAGGTCCTGATTCGGCGCTTGCAATTCCACATCCCGAATTAGTTTCATCTCTGAAAAGTACCAGTTTAGGCTCTTCATACGTCAGATTATTCTCAGCGAAAATTCTGTGCCAGACATCTTCATTATCTGCTAAAGCAACAGCCACAAATTGTGCCATCTGATCTTCTTCAGGATCCGTTGCTGCTCCTGTACTTTCGTACGATTCCGTACCCTGTTGCTGAAGTTCCTGAAGCAATTGTACTCCATCGTTGCCACCGATAAAATATACTATGATAAAAATGATTATTCCCAGAATTCCACCACCAAAAGCTACTTTTTTACCACCTGAAGCTCCTCGCCGGTCTTCAACGTTGCTGCTTTGTCTTCGTCCCAAATATTTCATATCGTATATAAATTGGTTTCTCAGTTAAATTTCTTGCTATATCCAACTATTATATATTCATACTAAATTAATAATCTTTCCATTGTAATTTGTTTATTTAAACAAATCTGATAGCATCTATTTTTTTCTTAATCATTGTTTTGCGACAAAAGGACAATTAATGGTTAGTCAATCTGCCAACTATTAATTTACATAGTAGACTATAAAAAAATGTAAAACAAATGACTAATAAACTTTCCTGAACATTCAAATCCCTGCCGCTGTTTTGAAATCTGGAATTATTGCTTTAATTTTAAAATGAGTGTTCATGGATAAAAAAAGAAATTTCATGGAAAATATGAACATTTATTGTATACCCACCGTATATGTTCGGGTACACATTAATATTTCAGATGATATTACTTTCTAAATCCGCTGCACTCCAAAATTTATTTGACCAGAGAAGAGAAAAGACTTTTTCAATGTCAAAAAACCATGCTCAGGTGTCGACAAGTATAAGTTCTGGTGAACTAGAGTTCAATTGGTCTAAATATACAATCCTTATTGCTGAAGATGAGGAAACAAATTTTGTATACCTCGAGACCGCCCTTCAAAAGACCAGGGTGAATATAATCAGGGCAAAAAATGGAAGAGAAGCTGTTGACCTGGTTAAGGTAAATCCCCAGATTGATATTATTCTAATGGATATTAAAATGCCGGAAATGAATGGTCTTGAAGCTACAAGAAGTATCAAATCTTTCCGGAAAGATATTCCTGTTATTGCTCAGACAGCGTTTGCTATGGAAGAGGACAGAAGGAACTGTACTGCTGTCGGCTGTGACGATTTTATGCCAAAACCTATCAGGTATAAAATTCTTCTTGAGACTCTTTCTAAATATCTCAGATAATTAGTGTTTAGCATCTAATTTTATCTTTGTAATAAAAAAATAAAGATGAAATTAACATTGGCAACACCTGCTCTATTATTTTCAGCAATTTCTTTACTACTGCTGGCATATACCAACAGGTTTCTAACTATCGCACAGCTGGTGCGGACGCTGCATGCAAAATATAAGGAGAACCCCGACTCACTTATATTTGGTCAGATTAAAAATCTCCGCCAACGAATCAACCTCATCAGGAACATGCAGGTGCTTGGAATCACAAGCCTTTTGATCTGCGTGGTATGTATGTTTCTTCTGTATATTGAGTGGATTGCTTTTGCAGAAATTCTTTTTGGAATCGCCCTGTTACTATTGATTGCTTCTCTTGCCCTCTCAGCATGGGAGATTCAGATCTCTGTGAGAGCGTTAAATTTACACCTGAGTGATATTGAAGAACTTTGATTAGTTTCTGTTTCAATGAAATCTGGGCTAAACGGAGAATTATAATTATCTTACTGATTAATCGTTGTATTCTACTTTTTAACTATTTAAATCCTATATTAATTCCTGTTAACTAAATAAGTTAATTGTGCCTGCCCACAATCGGGAGTCGTGGGTACCAGGATATATTCATTAAACTGTGTCAGTAAATTTATTAAGAATAGAATAGTTTTAAAGTATACTATTCTTCTGTTTTACATATTGCAAGACTTAAAAGGAACAGGTTCTCCGGAAAGCAACCTTTGTTTGATAGAGCTTAGCGTGGAGAATGGGGTGCTTCAATCAAATACTTCAACTTATCAAGCATGCCTTCCTTCCTTCCTTCCTTCCTTCCTTCCTTCCTTCCTTCCTTCCTGAGGGATAATTGCACCTGGCGTGGAATACTTACTTATTTAGATCAGATATTAAATAATGGCCCGGAATACTTTTGCGGTGATGGAGGAGGCGTTGGCTCAGCGGGAATTGAATCTTTAGAAGGTTCGTCAGGACTCATCTGATGAAATTCCTCTTCATTAAATTCCCTTAGTATTTCCTCATTATGGTTAAACATATCATCAATCATTCTGTGCATATCCTCTATATAAGAATGAATATCGGGTGGCATAGGGGGAAATTGTCCGTAAAAATCGAAGTAAGGCTCATTTAAGTGGATTGAATCTCCAGGTGAGAGTGAAAAATAAAAGTCAAAGCCTCTAAAAATTGAATCCGGGTTATTGAAAGAAAAATCAAAATTGAATTGTGGAAACTCATAAAACTCATCCCCGGGAAATCTAAAACTATGATGCTTCGGATATGCGCCTGAAAACTCTTCGGAATCCTTCGGATCGGGTGTATATGACCATATATCTGATATTGTATCCATATCCGCTTCCCCTGAATAATTCCAGGTTGTGACACATACCGAATCATATTCAATCAGGTTTCCATGTTCATCATACTCACGGTGCACATTATATTGTGACTTTGGACCGGAACGATCGTCAGATATTATTTGTGCTTCAGGTTTTTGTGCAAGAAGTATAAAAACCATCACCAGAAAAGTTGAACGAATAGCTCTCATAGCAAATATAAATTTTAGTCTAAAGAACAAACTATTTATTAAAAGTTGCATCAAAATTAATACCGAGAAGAGGGAGATTCGGGATTTTTAACTTCTTTAACAAAATTTAACGCCTAAGACAATTTTATTAATGAGGCTCAATTTTCATGAATATCATGATATGACCCCGGGAGTTATCGGGGGTAAGTCGAATTCTTGCCCGTCCGGCAGGCGGGAATCCCAACAGCCCCGACTGCCGGGCCTCGGCGGGCAGGGAAGCTAGTCGGGATGATCTTGGTACAGGGTAAAACTCTTTTTAGGGTCTTGGGTCTTGTCGCCGACGTGCCAGAGCTACTATGGCGACGGCACGCCCAAGAGTAAACGCCATTTACTATGAATAATTATTGCTTATCCGAAAACACGTGTTTAGCATAATTGATCCGATTCCTTTGAAGGAATATCTCCATGTTCTTCAGTCTTCTGATAAAATCAGAATAATCTTTCCTGTCCTTGGATGTCCATTGGATCTCGGACATGGCAAAGATCCGGGGAAAAATCATGTATTCTACTTTCTGGGGCGAATCAAGGTATTCTGTCCAGACATTTCCCTGAACGCCCATGATGTAAGTCGATTCTTCCGCAGTTAATTCTGTTGGAACCGGGTCATATGAATACACTTTTTCAACGGGAATAAAACCTCCTATTGCAAGCTGTTCCGTTGTATCTTTACTTTGATAATAGTCGAAGTAACAATAGTCTGTTGGTGTCATCACTACTTTGTGTCCGGCCCTGGCTGCTTCAATACCTCCCTGCGTACCCCGCCACGACATCACAGCTGCTTCCTTTGGAATATCTCCTTCCAGTATCTCATCCCAACCAATAATATTTCTCCCCTTGCTTCTTACATATTCATCAATTCTTTTGGTAAAATAACCTTGCAGACCAGTCTCGTCTTTAAGATTAAGCTGTTGCAATAGCCTGTTGATCTTTTTCGATCGTTTCCACTGTTCTTTTACAGCTTCATCTCCTCCAATATGAATATATTGAGATGGAAAGAGCTCCATTACTTCATCCAGCACATTAAATAGGAATTTGAATGTAGATTCATCAAGGTTATAGATATAGGGTGAGATACCCCATTTAGTCCATACGTCAATGGTATCAGAGGTACATCCAAGTTCAGGATAGGATGCAATAGCCGCCTGCGAATGTCCTGGTATTTCAATCTCCGGAATAATATTAATGAACCGTTCAGCAGCATAGTTTACAATTTCCCTGATCTCTTCCTGTGTATAAAATCCTCCATGACGTATCCTGTCATATTTTTCTGAACCATCAGGGTTATGGCCTGCCCATGTAGAATCACGCCAGGCTCCGATTTCAGTTAGTTTCGGATATTGCTTTATCTCGATCCGCCAACCCTGATCATCAACGAGGTGCCAATGGAATGTATTCATCTTTAGGAATGCCAGGTAGTCGATATATTTTTTTATAAACTCTTTCGGCATGAAGTGCCGTGATACATCCAGGTGCATTCCACGCCATGAAAAACGCGGTGAATCGTTAATAATCACGGCTGGTATCCTGATTTTCCCGGTGGGAGATTGTAATATAAGTTGACGGATAGACTGGATTCCATAAAATACACCTGCCGGAGTTGTGGCTTCAAGCTTACATAATGCTTTCGAAATTACAAGACGGTAGCCTTCAGGTTTAATGTTGCCGTTGGGTTCGAGATCAATAAATATATCGACCTGACTTGTATCGCTTGTATTGATCTTTTTTATTGTATAATCCAGTCCATGCTCAGATAAATAAGTCAGTAAAAAATTTGCAACCGGCAGTACCAGGCTGTCATTATAGCCTATTTGTACCTCGTTCTTTACCCGGTAAGTACCTCGCAAAAGATCGATGCTGGCAGGAAGCGGAATGATAGAAATGCTCCTTTCATTTTTTCTTTCCATAATTGTACAACTCATGAATAGCACAATGACTAGTATAAAATGAGCAGCATGTTTCATAGAAGGATAATGTTTAGATATTGGTTTCTGGTTGCATAATATAGCATAAAGTTCTCAGGACAGAGGTTTACATATCTCATTCCGGACATGTTCTATCAATTCGTTCATATTCTTTTCGGTATACCCTGAAATATCAACGGGTGGATGAATAATCATTTCAACTCTGCCAGGGAGAATATTGAGAGAATCAGCCGGTAGTATTTTTCGTGTATTCATCAATGTTACAGGAAGAATCGGTAATCCCAGGTCAAGAGCCAGTTTGAACGCTCCCCGCTTAAAAACACCAGGCACTCCTGTTTTGCTTCTTGTTCCTTCCGGGAATATTACCACCGATGTCCCATTGATGAGTTTCTTTTTAGCATCGGCCAGACTTTCCAGAGCAGCCCTGCTGTTTGACCTATCCAGAAAAATATGTCCTACTTTTTCGCTCCCAAATCCCAGGCCGGGGACTTTCCTGAGTTCTTTTTTCATTACCCATTTGATATCTATGCCCATCCATCCGTAGACTAAAAAAATATCATACGAACTCTGATGGTTTGTAAGGATAATATAGGATGTCTTCGGATCAATATTTTCTTTTCCTTTAACAGTGACAAGCATAGGTACGAGGGCAGAATTAAGCCGGGACCATACCACACCCCCGTAATAACTTCCAATGCGCTGATTAAAGATGATAGAAAAAAGTACAGCAATAATCCCGAAAACCAGCGTATTGATGAAAAGAAATGGGATATAGAATAACCATTTATAGGGTTGATAAAGAATAATCAGAAATTTTCGGACGATCGGGGACATGGTAAAAAATTATCAGTTTCAAAGATATAACTTCTCCGGATGTTTTCCTGTTCAATTTGGAACCGTTGTCAATTATGGTTTTTTCGTATATTAGCCCAGTCTATGCTCGGCAGCAGTGTATTTTGCAGTCGGCTCATTATCAGAAAAACAAAACAATATTGGAACTATGACAAGCAAAGTGACAATTCGTAAATTTTTTATCAAAGTATGCTTTTTTATAGTTGTAGTTGGTAGCTGTTCTAACTATGATGTGTTTGCGGTACCTGATAACAGCTATGTATCCATTGTTTCTTCTAAGGGATGTATGAAGCTGTCAGGTAAGGGCAAACCATGTCCGATTTTAATCAGTTCTGACGAGGCTATCGGGGTACAATATGCGGTTAAAAATTTACAGGCTGATATTACAAAAGTGACCGGAAAATCACCTGCCGTCATTTTTAATCAATCCCCGGAATCGCAGGAAGTGATTATTATCGGCACTCTCGGTTGTAGTACACTCATCGACAAATTAGTCAGCGATGGAAAAATGGACGTTACTTCTATTAAAGGCAAATGGGAAGCATTTCTTGTACAAATGATAAATAATCCGTTTGATGGCGTTGATAGGGCATTGGTTATAACCGGGAGTGATAAACGCGGTACAATCTACGGAATCTATGATTTGTCTGAGCAGATTGGCGTTTCTCCATGGTATTGGTGGGCCGATGTCCCTGTGTTACAAAAACCGGATTTATATGTTGCTGCCGGATTTAAAAAGATCAGTAAGCCTGCTGTGAAATACCGGGGAATTTTTATTAATGACGAAGCTCCGGCATTATCAGGTTGGGCATTTGAAAACTTTGGCGGGTTTAATCATCTGTTTTATGAACATGTGTTTGAATTGATCCTGCGTTTAAAGGGTAATTATCTGTGGCCGGCCATGTGGGGGAGTGCATTTTATGATGATGATTCTCTGAACGCAAAGCTTGCCGATGAATATGGAATTGTTATCGGGACTTCTCATCATGAACCGCTGATGCGAGCGCACGATGAGTGGCGAAGATATGGCTCAGGTCCCTGGAATTACGAAAAGAATGAGGCTGCGTTGAAAGAATTCTGGACTGAGAGCCTGAAAAAGAGAAGCTCTTATGAGAGCATAATTACCGTGGGTATGCGAGGCGATGGTGATGAACCTATGACTGAGGGTACAGCAATTGCTCTCCTCGAAAAGATCGTTGCCGATCAGCGCAATATTATCAGCGAGGTTACCGGAAAAGACCCGGCTACAATACCTCAGGTCTGGGCACTTTATAAGGAAGTGCAGGATTATTACGACCTCGGGATGAGAGTGCCCGATGATATTACCCTTCTTTTATGTGATGATAACTGGGGCAACGTTCGCCGGTTGCCAACACCTGATGAACCTCAAAGGATCGGTGGATACGGGATGTACTATCATTTCGATTTTGTCGGAGGTCCACGGAACTATAAATGGCTCAATACGAATCAAATTGCCAGAATATGGGAACAAATGCATTTCTCATACGAGCACGGTGTCGACAGGATATGGATCGTGAACGTGGGCGATATCAAACCCATGGAATATCCCATTCATTTCTTCCTTGATTATGCATGGGATCCTGATCGCTGGAAAGCAGAAGATCTGCCCGAATACGCAAGGTTATGGGCAAAACAACAGTTTGGAGAAACATATGCTGCCCGCATTGCCGGTTTTCTGAACCGATATACCATGTATAACAGCCGGAAAAAACCGGAAATGCTTTCACCCGAAACTTATAGTCTAAACAATTACCGGGAAGCAGAAAGGATTGTTGATGAGTATAACTCACTTGCGAAAGAAGCTAAAGAAATTCAACGTTTGTTGCCTGCTGAAATGAATGATGCTTATTATCAGCTGGTGATGCATCCCATAGAAGCATGTGCGAATCTGAATAACCTGTATGTGACAGTAGCTAAAAACCGATTATACCGCGATCAACTACGGGTAACTCTTAATGATTATGCCGATGCAGCTGAACAACTATACAGGAAAGATGCTGAAATAACTTACTATTACAACCATGTTATGTCTGGGGGGAAGTGGAATCATATGATGGATCAGACACATATCGGATATACAAACTGGCAGCAGCCCGATAGTAATAGTATGCCAAAAGTTTTGAGGCATAGGCTGCCGTCCAATCCTTCGATTGGTGTTGCCATAGAAAATTATGACTCATGGTGGCCTAAGGATAAATCGGAAATGGTGTTGCCTACTTTCGACCGTTATAATAAACAAGAATACTATATAGATTTATTTAGCAGGGGCTCAGTTCCTATTGACTACAGGCTTGAGACCAATCAACCATGGATTCATCTTTCAGAAGATAACGGTAAAATTGAGAAAGAAACAAGAATCATTGTAAGCATCGACTGGTTGACAATACCTTATGGCAAACAGGTTGGATATATAACGGTAAAGGGTATAAATATTCGTGATATTGATATCCGAGTTAATGTTTTTAATCCGAACGAGCCTGCTCCGGCATCAGTGAACGGATTTATAGAGAGCAACGGATATGTTTCTATCGAGGCAGAACATTATGCCAATGCTTTGAGCGATGAAACAGTATCCTGGCAAGTAATACCGGGATTGGGACGTACGCTTTCCGGTGTCACCGCAATGCCTGTTACTGCCCCGGAATATGCCGAGGACAAATTATATCCAAGACTGGAATATCCTGTATACTTCTTCAGTCAGGGCGATGTGAAAGTGAATGTCTATATTTCTCCTTCGCTTAACTATTTTAATAATGAAGGATTGAAATATGGCATCTCAATCGATGATGAACCTCAGCAGATAGTTTTTATTCATAAAAATGATACAATTCCTGACTGGAGATATCCCGAAATTTGGAATCGGTCCGTCAGCGACAACATCCGCATTCTTACCACAAATCATAAAATAGATAAACCGGGACAGCATGTGTTAAAAATCTGGATGGTTACTCCCGGAGTGGTGCTGCAGAAAATTGTTATTGATGCTGGAGGTGTAAAACCTTCATACCTGGGACCACCGGAAAGCTATTATCGGTTTGGTAGTATTAAGTAAAGGATGTATCAGAAGCTCGTGAACTTTACATAGATCTGAGCTTCTGTATTTCTTCCTTTATCATCTGTACAGCTAATCTCATTCATGCCTTCCCTTGGATGAAAAAAGGTATTCTCACCGGGTTTGACTTCACGGTAAAAGCTATTGTTTATATACCAGTATATTTTTGTAACATCGTTGGCAACATGACAGCTTAATAATATCTCCATGCTGTCGAGAACATTTATGTAGTATTCATTTTCATCTATCGGTGAAGTGATCTGGGGTTTTAAACCGCTTATCAGTCTGTCGCAATCGGGATTGTGAGGCGGTATCTTCCTGTAGTTTATGGAGTTTGCATCATAGAATGTTATTATCTCCGGTGACAGGTTTGGATATAACGCACTGGTATAACCCAGTTCCGGAAGACAGGCAGTACAATACGAGATGGTAGAATCAGGATTAATATATACTTTTTTTAGATGATTACACTCCTGTGTGCTTGAAACCCCCGGAATATAATAATCGATGATAAGATCGGAGCAGTACTCGCCGGGGATCAGTCCTGTCTGTGAACAGACATATCTTAGCTGAATATCATCCGGCATGCTAAACCATATCTTATCCGAATTATAATCGAGGGTGTTGAATAATTGAAAAAGCAAGGGCGTGGCTTTATCGGCGCCATTTAACTCAGGAACACCTTCACCCGAAAAATTGCCGACCCATACACCTATCGTATACTTTTTATTGTAACCGATACTCCAGGCATCACGTCTTCCGTATGAGGTCCCGGTTTTCCAGGCGATCTTGGGAGTATGCATTGAATTATCCCACTCTATCGGAAGATCAGGGCGCTTAAGCCTGGTGAGTATTTCGGTGATAACGAAAGCACTCCCGGGGGTTAAGATCTGCTTGCTGACCACTGATGAATGTTTCCTGGTATAGCAAAGGGGTTGATAAATGCCCTTGTTGGCAAATACACAATAAAGACTGGTAAGTTCTTCCAGCGTGACACCACATCCTCCTAATACCATCGACAGGCCCAGGTTATCTTTATCGTTTTTAACCTGTTTGAAGCCGGCACTAATAAGACTTTCGATCAGAATGGAAGGTTGTATTTTATCAAGGATCCTGACAGCAGGGACATTCAGTGAAGCAGCCAGCGCATCTTCGATTGTAATATTTCCGTAAAACTTCTCATCATAGTTTTCAGGCTCATAACCGCCAAAACTCACAGGAACATCAGCGATAATTGTCTTTGGAGTAATTATCCCTTTTTCAAAAGCAACGGCATATAGCAGGGGTTTTAGTGTGCTTCCCGGCGAACGTACAGCCCTGATGCCATCCACCTGGCCTCCGTCTTCTTCATTATTAAAATCGGCTGATCCGACATATGCGAGTACATTGCGGGTATTATTATCAACTACAAGTGCCATAGCATTACGTATGTTCTGAAAATACAGCCTCCTGTTATATTCCCCAACCAGTTGTTCAGTTTTTTGCTGAATTTCCAGATCCACAGTAGTTCTGATAATATTTACTGAAGGATGAGCATTTTTAAGCCTGTAAGCAAGATGCGGCGCCATCCTTGGTATCTCATGCCGGTATGCATCAAGTGGTTCGTCAAGTGCATCGGCAATATATTTACTGTCGAACAGACCGGCTTTCTCATATCGTCGAAGCCATTTATTCCTTTCTTTGATGATTGTGTCGTTGTTCTTCCCGAATCGTAAAGAAACCGGGCGGTTTGGAATGATCGAAAGCGCAGCAATTTCACCGATGCTCAGATGGTCGGGCATTTTGCCGAAGTATATGACAGAAGCCGATTTCATGCCTTCAATATTGCTCCCGAAAGGCACCATGTTCAGGTATAGCTGAAGTATTTCATTCTTAGAATATTTGTGTTCAAGTTGTAGGGCTCTGAAAATTTCTTTGAACTTGTTCCTGTATGTTCGTTCTTTGGGCTCAAGCATTCTGGCAACCTGCATCGTAATTGTTGAAGCACCGGAAGTTCTTCTGCCTTCCCGGAGGTTGTTTACCAATGCTCTCATCACTGACACAGGATTGATGCCGGGATGAAAATAGAAATACTTATCCTCCTTGAAGATAATAGCTTTTTTTAATTCGGGTGTCAGTTCATTGAGCTCTGTGTACAATCGCCATTTTTCATCCTCCGTTAAAAAGGCATGCAATAGCTTATCTTCATTGGACAGGATAATGGAGGAATATGAAATATTATCCCTGAGCGGAAATATCTTACTGACAACAAGAAATAATAAATAATAACTGGTTAGTAATCCAGGGAGGTATGTAAGAATCCTTCTCATTCGTTTCGATAGTTTTGTATACCGGATTAAGCGTATCAATTAAAAAATCCTGATAGTATGGCTAAAAACCGGCGATCTGATAAATCATGAAATATCCGGCTCACTATCCTTTGAACATTATAAGTTTTTGTTGTTTCTGATTCAAACTTTGCGTAAATTTAAATAAAGCGGCATTATACCAGTGTATGAATTGTTCTCATATAATGCACATAATAATGGTATTTTAAACACTCTCACCTGAAAATACCTGGGCCCTGTCACTCTCATTTTGGTTGAAGTCAATTCCTGATTGATCAACCAGGTACCGGTTAATGATCATTATCGGCTCTGATCTCTCAGATTGAGTAATTGAGAATGGATACGTTTGACTTATGAAGGAAAAATTTACAGTCGGAATTTTTAATCAATTCTTTAACAATAGTATCGACCTGTTATGTATTGCCACAACCGACGGTTTTTTTATTAAACTTAATCCTGAGTGGGAAAAAAAACTTGGTTACAAACTTTCGGAACTGGAAGGTCAGCGGTTCATCGATTTTGTTCATCCCGATGATGTTGAACCCACTATTCAGGCAACCCAACAATTGGCCGATGGTCAGCTGATTCAGAATTTTGTTAACCGGTACAGGCATAAGGATGGTTCATATCGGTGGATCGAATGGAGTTCCTTTCCATCGGAAGGCACTATTTTCGCTTCTGCCCACGATATCACAAACCATGTTGAAACAGAAAAAGCGCTGAGGGAAAGCGAAGAAAGAAACCAACTAATACTCTCTCTTACCACCGATTATATTTTTAAGTTCTCGGTAAATGAGGAAAAGCATCTCAAACTGGTTTATCTTTCCGATAATTTCGGCAAAATTATCGGTAAGTCAGCTTCAAAGACTGCTGAGCCCGACAGGTGGACCAAATTATTTCATCCCGACGATCTTCCCCGTGTATTTTCTTTCCTGCAACAATTAATGATCGATGCAATGCCGGGTCAACTGCAGTGTCGTTCGATAAACCGGGGAAAAGTTAACTGGATAAGAATAATCGCGCATCCCGAATTCGATGTGAAAGCCGGGCAGGTTGTCTCAATTACAGGCGCAGTTAAAGATATTACCGATCAAATAAATGCCGAATCGCGATTAAAAGCTTCTGAAGAACTCTTTCTTAAAGCCTTTCTCTGCTCTCCCGATGCGGTCTCAATTACGAGTTGCTCAAGCGGAAAATATATCGATGTAAATGAGGTATTTCTTAAAAATTCGGGTTATGAACGGTCCGAAATAATTGACAAAACCCCTCTCGAACTCAACCTGTGGGTCAATATGAAGGATAGGGACTCAATCATATCAATTCTGAGTAATACAGGACATATTGCGGACTTTGAGACTTCGTTCAGGATACGCTCAGGGGAAATAAAAGATTGCCTGGTTACCGGCGAGGTAATCGAAATTAATAAGGAGAAGTGCTTTGTCCTGTTTGTAAGAGATATCACTGAAAAAAAACGCGTTGAAAAAGCACTCAGGGACAGTGAGGCGCATTACCGGGCACTGATCGAAACACAGGCTGACCTGGTTAGCAGGTACCTTCCGGATACAACGTTAACCTTTGTGAATGATGCTTATTGCAGATTTTTTGGAAAGAAACGGGAAGAGCTGATAGGGGAAAGCTTTCTTTTTATGATTACCCCCGAATATCGCGACCTGGTTCGCAATGAAACCAGAAAACTTGCTGAATCCTGCGGATATACTGTCGGTGAATATTTAAATTACCGGTCTGATGGTCAGGAGCGTTGGATCCAGTGGGCTGTGCAATGTATAGCTGATGAGCTGGGCAAGGTTGTCGAATTACAGGCTGTCGGGCGTGATATTACCGATCTTAAGAATAACGAAAATCTGATCAGACAGAATGAACAGAAACTATCTGACATCTATAAACTGAGTCCGAATATTGTTGGTATAAGACGCTTATCGGATGGGGCGCTTCTCGATGCCAACCCGTATTTTACTACCTTAACCGGGTATACTCGCGAGGAGTTCCTGAACAAAACCAGCGAAGAGCTTAATCTCTGGGCTGATCCGAAACACAGGGATATTGTGCTGGAAAGGATAGAACGAGACGGGGAAATCAGGAATTATGAATTTAATATGCGTAAAAAAGACGGCACTATTGTTCCTTGTTTTTTTTCCGGGACAAAGTTTCTTGTCAATAATGAACCCTGTATACTCTATATTGTAAATGATATCAGCAAACAAAAGGAGACTGAAATCTCGCTGCGGGAAAGTGAATCCCGTTTGCGAAGCTTTATTAATGAATCGTCGGAAGGTATTGTAATAATTGGTGAAGATGGCAGGGTATTGGAATGGAATAAATCAGCCGAAAGTATTACCGGTTATAACAGGAACCTGATTATAGGTAACTTCTGGTGGGATATTGCCCAACGTATCGCAAAGGATGACAAGCGTGTTAATATTCCCATTGAGATCCTTGAACAAAAAGTCAGAAGCGCTCTGAAAACAGGCATACTCGAAATGCCGGCTTATGATGAGTATGGTATTCGCCATAAAAGCGGCGAAACCCGGCACATACAGCATAATATCTTTACCATCAGGACTGAAAAAGGATTTCGTCTTGCCGGAATATTTGTTGATATAACCAGGCGTATAGAAACCGAAAGGAAACTCCGGCTTGCTGAAGAAAAATTCTCCCTTGCCTTTAAGACTTCACCGGATGCTGTTAATATTAACCGGCTTTCTGATGGTTTATTCATTGAAATTAACCAGGGTTTTACTGATCTGACAGGTTATACAACCGAGGATGTTGCAGGCAAAACATCCATGGAAATTGATATCTGGGCAAATCCTGCCGACCGGCAACGATTGATAGGCTTGCTAAAAGAGCAGGGCAAAGTCAGTAATTTAGAGGCGACATTCAGGAAAAAAAACGGCTCGGTTGATGTCGGCCTGATGTCGGCTACAATTATTACGCTGCAGGGAGAGAAGTGCATCTTGTCCATTACAAGGGATATAACCGACCGGAAACAGGCTGAAGAAATCATCAGGTTAAATGAGGCCCGCCTCAAAAGAGCACAGGAGGTGGGTCAGATAGGCTATTCTGAACAATTAATAGGTGCAACGGAGACATGGGCGTCTGCCATGGGAAAGAAGATCTTTGGATTTCCTCCTGTTGATGGTTATGTATCAAACGAAGAAATTAAAAAGTGCATTCAGGATCTTCCGCTTTTTGCTAAATCATTAAAGGAATTGATTGAAACAGGTAAACGGTTTGATATTGAATTCCCGATCAGTCCTGCCGATGGTTCTCCCCAACGATATATTCACACCATTGCTGATCTTGAAAGAGACGGTAATGGCAGACCTGTTAAAATTATCAGTACCTTCCAGGATATCACATCAAGAAAACAAACTGAGGAAGCGCTTCAGAAGAGAGTGCTTGCGCTCACAAAACCGCTGGAAGATACGGAGGGCATAGATGTCACTGACCTCTTTAACATCGATGAATTACAGCAGATTCAGGATTCATTTGCCCGGGCAACAGGAGTAGCTGCCCTGATCACATACCCCGATGGAAAACCGCTGACGAAACCAAGTAACTTCTGTAGTCTTTGTAACCTGGTCCGCTCAACACCAAAAGGGGAGGCGAGATGTAACATCTCCGATGCAACGCTGGGTAAGTTAAATCCCTCGGGACCTATAATTACGTGCTGCTTAAGCGCAGGATTGCAGGGAGCCGGTACCAGCATTGTTGTTGGTGGCGTTCACGTGGCAAGCTGGCTGATCGGCCAGGTACGCGATAGTTCTCAGGATTTGAGGGAGATTGCCCACTATGCTGATGAAATAGGGGTTGACAGGAAGTTGTTCAGGAAAGCCCTGAGTGAGGTGCCTGTCATGTCAAAAGAACAGTTTGAAAAAGTGGCCTATAGCCTGGATATCCTGGCAAAGCAATTATCGCTTAAAGCTTATCAGAACATACAACAGGCAAGGTTTATTGCCGAACAGAAAAAGGCGCAGGAAGCATTGCATAAAAGCACAGAACAAATTTCTGGAATTGCCAGGAATATTCCGGGGATTGTATTTCAGCTTGTAGTGAACAGGGAAGGTATTTCACGTCTTGAATATATCAGCGAAAATGCCTTAAAATACGCCGGGTTGGATAGCGGCGATCCGGATATTCTTCAGCATTTCTTTGAAAGAATGAATGAAGGAGATCGCACCCGCTTTTTTGAGTCTCGTCAGAAAGCAATGGAAACCCTGGCCTCGTGGGAATGGGATGCAAAATATAATCATCCCGATGGAAAAACCAGGGATTTTCATGGCCTCTCGCAACCCAGAAAGATTGGGGATGAGTATATATTCGACGGGATTATTTTTGATGTCACGGAATCGAAAAAAGCGGAGAAAGAACTTGCCGATACAAAAACATTACTTAGCGCAGCCATACTGCAGTCTCCCGTTCCTATGGCAATTGTCAGCGCACCTGATTATGCCGTTCGTCTGGTGAATGAAGCATGCCTCGAAATATTGGGCGTTGGTGATGCCGGTAAGTATATAGGCAGGTCTCTGTTAGAAATAGAACAAACATGGCAAGACTATGATCCCGATGGAAATCCCATCCCGATCAGTGAAATGCCTCTTGCAATGGCGATGAGGGGTCTGGAAACAAGAAATAAAGAGTATTACCTGAAACGCCAGGACGGAACCACACGGTGGCACTTAACAAGTGCCACCCCCATATTCGACCAATACGGTAATATTATTGCTGCGCTTCTTGTATTTCCAGATATTACTGAAAAAAAGCTGGCAGAGAAAGCCTTCAGGGAGAAAGCTCAGGAAATGGAATTGCTGATGAAAAGTATGGCCAATGCTTTTGTCATGTGGGAAACAATCAAAGATGAAACCGGGAACATTGTTAATGTCCGCTATGCTTATATAAACGATACCTATGAGAAATTTGCCGGAGTTAAACTGGAGAGTATAATAGGGAAAACGGTAACGGAAGTATTCCCTGAAACAGAGCCGGACTGGTTTGATGTTTTTAATGAAGTAGCCCGTACCGGAAAGTCAAAGAAGTTCGAGATGTTTTTTAAACCTACCAATTCTCTGTATGACTGTACAGCTTACTTGCCTTGGGATACTACCGACAGGATCTGTGTGGTTTTTGATGATATCACCGAAAAGCGAAAAGCCGATGAAGAATTCAGGAAACTTGCCGGTCTTAATCAGACTATTCTTGATACTACAACTGTTGGTTTAGCTTATGTTATTAACCGGACAATACAATGGACCAATAGCTCCTTTTACAAATTATTTGGTTATGAATATGGAGAGCTGGTTGGTTCCAATTCAATGAAGCTATATGAGAATGAAGAATTATACCTGAAGATAGGAAAGGAAGCTTACAGCGCTTTTGCCAGAAACGAAATTTATTTTACCGAAGAAACACGTGCTAAAAGAAAAGATGGAAGCCTTTTCTGGGTCAGCCTGAGCGCTAAGGCGTTAGATTCCCGTAACCCCTCGGAAGGTTCCATCTGGATGATTGAGGACATAACAGACCGGAAAACAAGCCAGGAAAAATTGCGTGAGAGTGAAGAAAAAATGCAGAGCATATTTCGCGTTGCCCCAACCGGTATTGGGGTTGTAAAAAACAGGGTATTTAGTGATGTAAACAGGTATATTTGCGAAATGTCCGGTTACAGCAAAGAAGAACTGATAGGAATGAGCGCCAGGATACTCTATCCGACACAGGAAGATTTTGATTACGTAGGGTCTGAAGAATACCGGCAGATTACCGTCCATGGAACGGGTACCGTTGAGACAAAATGGAAAACAAAAGATGGCTCTATCCTCGACATCCTTCTTTCTTCTACTCCTATCGATATCCATGATCATTCAAAAGGAGTAATCTTCACAGCCCTGGATATTACGGCAAGAAAAAAGGCCGAAGAAAACATTAAAGAGCTCAATATCAACCTGGAAAGAATTGTCGAAGAGAGAACCATAAAACTCAATGAAGCTGTCAGGGACCTTGAAGCATTTGCATACAGCGTTTCACACGATCTCAGGGCGCCTGTCAGGCATATCGATGGGTTTATTAAACTGATGGTATCAAGTATCCAGAATCCTGATAAATCGATCCTCGATTACTATACAAAAATTACTGATGCCACTCAGCGAATGTCGCTTATGATCGATAGTATGCTGGCTTTTTCACGCCTGGGAAGAAAAGAGCTGACGATGGCCGAAATAAATCTCGATAGTATTGTGCGGGAAATTATAGATCAGCTTAAGCCGGATATAGGAAAACGAAAAATAAAGTGGGATATATCACCATTGCCGGTGATACATGGAGACAAAAATATGATTAAATTGGTATTTGAGAATCTTCTGTCCAACGCAATCAAATATACATCAAAGAAGAAGGTTGCTTTAATTGATATAGGATCAACGCAACTAAACGATGGTTCATCTGAGATTTTTATTAAAGATAACGGCGCCGGTTTTAATATGACATATTCCGATAAATTGTTTGGCGTTTTTCAGCGGCTTCACTCAACCGATGAATTCGAAGGAATAGGAATTGGGCTGGCCAACGTCAAGCAAATCGTTGAAAAACACAAGGGTTCTGTAAGGGCCGAAGGGCATATAGATAAAGGAGCAACTTTTTATATAACATTACCAAGGAAATAGTATGGAAAAATTGGGAAGAATACTTTATGCCGAAGATAACCAGAATGACATTGAGCTTACACTCGCAGCATTCGATGATATCAACCTGGCAAATAAAATCGATGTGGTTCACGATGGGGAGGAAGCGCTTGATTATCTTTACTACAGGGGTAAATATGCAAAACGGAAAAAGGCTGTTCCGGCGGTTGTGCTGCTGGATATAAAAATGCCTAAACTGGATGGAATTGAAGTGCTGAAGTCTATCAGGGAATCGGAAGAATACAGGTGTTTGCCGATAGTAATGCTTACCTCTTCCCAAATGGAAAGTGATGTAGTCAATAGTTATGACCTGGGCGCAAATGGTTTTGTTATTAAACCCATCGATTTTACTGAATTTGTCAGGGCCATAAGAGGAATCGGGTATTTCTGGGCTATTCTGAATATTTCGCCATGCAAATCATGAATAAAACAGATCTGTACATTCTGATGCTTGAGGATGAACCGTTTGATGCCGAACTTAACAAGGCACAACTGGCGCTGATCGATGAATACCATTGTATTATAACCGTGGTAGCCGATAAAGATTCCTACCTGAAAGCGTTGGAAACAAAACAACCTGATATTGTCCTCAGCGACTATCATCTTCCACAGTACAACGGACTGGAAGCGCTGGAAGATCTGAAAGCCAGAAATCTGCTCATCCCGTTCATTTTCGTTACCGGTACGCTGAATGAAGAAACAGCAGTGGAAACTATTAAGGCAGGAGCATGGGATTACGTTGTTAAAGACCGGCTGATGCGATTGCCTCTCGCTGTCAGGAATGCTCTTAAGCTTAGGGAAGAAAAAAGACTGTTGGCAGTTACCGAGGAAAAAGCACAACGGTTGCTGACGGCAATCGAGCAAACATCAGCCCAGATTGTAGTTACCGATGAAAAGGGTGTTATTGAATATGTAAATAGTCGTTTTACGGAAGTAATGGGTCATAGCATGGAAGAAGCAGTTGGTAAAAAGATTATGGATTATTATGCCAGCGAAAATAATAACGATCTCATTGCGACTGCCTGGAGTAAACTGATTGAAGGAAAAGTATACCGCGGGGAATTACTAAGTAAAAATAAGGATGGCTCAGTTTGTTGGGAGTTAGTCTCAGTTACTCCGATAAGGACTACAGAAGGCAAAACGACAAATTATGTTATCGTTAAAGAAGATATCACAAACAGAAAATTAATTGAGGAGGAACTGATAAAAGAAAGAGACAAAGCAGAACGTTCCGATCAGCTTAAAGATGCTTTCCTGCAAAATCTTTCCCACGAGATCCGTACACCCCTGAATGCCATTGTCGGTTTTTCCGACCTGATCTGTAGCAAGGAGTTTAATTTACCTGCCTCAATCAGTAACTATGCTTCAATTATTAAACAGAGCAGCGACCAGCTGCTAAGTGTTTTATCCGATGTTCTGACCATTTCCAGCATCCAGAAAGGTCAGGAAATTGTAACTGTGAGGAATATCAATCTGAATAACTTTATGAATGATTTGTTGGAGAAGTACAGACCGCTTGCTGAAAAAAAGAACCTGGAATTTAAAGGCTATAAATCTATAACGGACAGAAATATCACTATTGAATCGGATGAAACAAAATTGAACCAGATATTGGATAACCTGATCGACAATGCTATTAAATACACACGCGAAGGCTCTGTGATTGTGCGTTATGAGGTCTTTGACAATACAATCGTCTTTTCTGTAAAAGATACTGGGATTGGAATCGATAAAGAGGCACAGGAACATATTTTTGAACCCTTCAGGCAAGCCGACGATTCCATTCATACAATGTATGGAGGAATTGGGTTGGGGCTGGCAATTTCAGCATCCTATGCAAACATGCTCGGCGGAGAAATACGGGTTGAATCAGAATCCGGTAAAGGTTCGACATTCTATTTTACCCTTCCATGCCAGACAAACCAAACTGCTATAACGGATAAGGATCCTGTTCGTACCGGTTTTATAAAGAAAACTCTTACAATACTTATTGCTGAAGACGAGTATAATAATTTTATGGTGCTGGAGGAATATTTCAATCATTCCACAACAACTATTCTGCATGCAACTAACGGACTCGAGGCAGTAGAAATGTGCAGGCAGAATCCAGCTATCGACCTGGTTTTAATGGATATAAAAATGCCTGTGATGGATGGTATCGAAGCTTTTCGCGAGATCAAGAGGCTGAGGCCTGATTTGCCGGTTATTGCACAAACAGCGTATGCGTTAGAGAAAGAGAAACGGCAATTTCTCGAATTGGGATTCAACAATTATATCGCCAAACCGATACTTAAAGAATCTCTCTTTAAGATCATCAACTCGACACTTCTTGCGAAAGTATGATTCATTCCTCTACCTTTTTCCTTCTATTAATACCGACTAGCTAATATTAAATTTTCAAATACTTAAATTTGAAAACTAGTAGATTTGATTTGTCGATTGCGCTATTGTGCAATTTGGGATTAAACAAATTATCTGGTAACTATTTGCATTATTATAGAGATGGTTTTAATATTGGAGAATATTTTTATCTGGCAATTTTTATTCGTATATATTTCAATATGTTGAGTTATAATGCAATTTTTACTCGTATATAAAACCGTTGTACGCAAGCCAAAAAAACGACTTCACGAAAGATTATAACTAAAAATAGACTGACATGAAGATAGCCAACCCACAAAAGCAAGAGTGTTTCAGCCCGTCCCACAACCGTCCCTTCGCTTACACACACTTGCTTTTTGCCTTCCCACCTGAGGCTTATCATTTTTTTGTTAAATTGTAAATAGATTAAACGACTGCTAAATGGATAAAAAAGGCAATACATATTACTTTACACTTTCTGAAAAAAGGACAATCAAAAACCTCATAGATAGAAAATATGGAAAGGAAACTACCCCATCAGATTACGATTCAACTGGAGGAGATTATGATATGGGTGTAGAAGGAAATATTAAAGAATGCACAGGGAAACACATTAGTGGTTCAACAGTAGAGCGACTTGTTGGTCTGAGAGAAAAAGAGAACAAAGGAGTTACAATTCCGACATTAGAAATAATAGCTGAATATCTGAATTATGAGAATTATGAAAGGTTTTTAAAATTTCTTGAACATTATTCAGGATTAAGAGCTAAAAGTACTATTCAATACGATATAGTGGACATAATAAGGCAATATACTATTAAAGTATCCTTTCCTGATAACAAATTACTTATCCTTAAATACTTAAATGAAAATAAATTTGAAGTCATCGCTTCAATAAACTCAAAATTACAAACAGGTGATAAATTGGAAATTGTCCAACTACATACAGGTGAAGAGCTAACCTGCGATAAAGTAATTAGGCTAAGAGGCGATAAAATCTGTAATTTGGGTCATTATAAATCCGGTGAAAAGAATCCTGTTACATCAATTGATTTATCAAAGACAAAATCGTGAACAATTTGAACTTTGACAAAACAAATCTCTGGTTTATTTTTGAAACAAGTTTTACAAATAAAAAACTTGTGACATGAAAACGAATGAATTTATTTTTCAGGAATTGCAAGGTTTATCCATAAAAGATGTGAAAAATCTCTTACCGGAAAATGAGCAGTCAGAGGTGATTGAATACATTACACAGATTTTTAATAGTAATGGGGTTTCCGATATTGAAAATTTATTAGTTCTGATTAAAGAGGATGAGAAACTTGGTCGACTGAAAAACTTGACTTTCATTATTGAGCAATTAATGAAAGTCAATGATTTTGATTTTTCAATAGCCAATTTTCAAAATATCGAACAAAGAGTAAAAAATGACCCTAAAAACAGGATTTATTCATTATTATGGGTAATGTTTAAGATAAATCTTTTTGAAACAGACGAATATTTAGATATTGAATATTCCGAATTTTTGAAAGCAGTTTTTGAAAAGTTTGATTATCTCGTTAACCTTGATGATTTCCTAAATGAAACGAGGGTTTTATTAATCAAACCATTTTGGGAATCTTGGGAAAGCGAAATATTTCAGCCTGTTTTTGAAACAGCTTCAAAAAAATATCCGCAAAAACATGCGTTAAAAAGAATCCTTTCTCAAATTTATTTTAAAAATGAGGATTATAAACCTGCTCTTGACTGTTTGGAAGAAATAATGGGTTCTATTAAATCCGACCTGAAAACAAGAAAAAATAAATCCATTGGTGATATAGAATTCCCTTATTTTGAATACCTCGAAACAGTTCAGCTTTATGGTATTATCAATTATATTTTAGGAGACCATGAAAAGGCAATACAATTGCTGACATTTGTTATTAACAATTTACCAAAAGTTGAATTTGAAAATGGAGAAGAAGATGAAGTATTAAGTTACATAGATTCCTTTATTTTTCGGATGAAATATAATATCCAGTACAATAGATTTGAATATGTATTGCAGGATTATCAAAAAATTAAGGAGTATTTGAGTTGGGGTGATTGGCAGGAAGAATATCCTGAGGTTTTCAAATACATTAATGATAAAAAAGTTGCATAAATTTCAATTGCTATGAGAATTTTAACAGGTCTCGTTTTCTTTATAAATATTGCTCTTTGGATTTTAAGCATTTTAATTGGGTTTTTAAATGGTGGTGCTGTTTTGGGGTTTCCTGTTATTATAGGCTTAATAGCCTTTTTAATAGCATGGTACTTAAGCGGAGGAATCGTAGTTGCACCAGCGGACTATTTTTTTCAACCCGAATGGAATGTGTTTAAAACCAAGTTAAAATGGTCAAATAGTTCTGGCGTTATTGTTGGAATAATTGCATTTTTTATAATAACATCATTGGTTTAATATTAATAGGGTAAGCCGAAAACCTCTAATAGAGTAGGCAAAATTAACTGAAAGTATATTATGAAGTATCAAAAGGTTAAAATTGTAAAAACAAATGTCAAGGGACACAATTGCCCTCCACAAAATCTTCGGGGTAATAGTTAAAGAAGTATTCAAAGGACTGGGAGCATATTTTTCTATACTGCTCCTAGTCTTTATTAATGTTAAACAGTATTATAAATGAAATTTTTCTTTCAACATAAAAATACTTTCATTAGGACATTTGACGAATTTGGTTATATTTTAAATCAAAGGAGTGGAAAAGAATTCAGATTTAATTCAATTGGTTCAATCTTTCTAAAACAGCTTGGAAGAGAAATAAAAAGGGTTGATGATTCAGTTAATGAAATGCTAAATATACTTGAAGATGTTGATTTTGTAACATTAAACAAGGATTTTATAGATTTTTTAATCTTTTTAGAAACTGTTGGATTAGTAGTATTAGGTAATTCAAAAAGAGAAATATTTGAAAAAGTCAAATATATTGAAGACGGTCAAACCTCACCAAACATTAATTACCATGATAAATTAATTGAATATGGTATTGTAAGTTCTGAAGAATCGTATTACAATACTTAGGGTTTGCTGATTTTCTCAGCATAAATTATTAGCAAAAATTAAATTTA